>NZ_LZSZ01000133.1:0-12651 GCF_001665645.1 Mycobacterium sp. 852002-30065_SCH5024008
GTGCAGCCAGTCGACGTCGTCCTTCTCCAGGCCGATTTGCAGCGCACGCGTCAGCAGCGCGGTGGCGGCGGCCTGCGGATCGGGTGGCTCCGGCTCGTCGGGCTGCGCCGGCTTGGCGCGCCCGGCCCGTTGCTTGGACGGCTTCGCCTCCGCCTCGCTCGCGGCCTGTGGTTCGAGCGCCGGCACCCCTGGCAGCGAGTCGTAGATGACGAACTCGTCGCAGGCCGCCGCCAGCGCCCGGCTCGATGCGCCGGCCACCCCGATGCCCACGACGTAGCGGCCGAGCCTCTTGCAACGCTGGGCCAACGGTATGTAGTCGGAGTCGCCGGCCACGACCACCACGTGGGTGAGGTCGGGGAGGCGGAACATGTCCTCGACGGCGTCGACGGCCAGCCGGATGTCGGCGCCGTTCTTGCCGTAGGCCGCGGCGGGGAACAACTGGACCAGGTCGACCGCGCGGGCCACCAGCTGCCCGCGGTACCCGGCGTTGATATCCGCCGACCAGTCCGCATAGGCGCGGGTGAGCACCAGGGTCCCGAACGACGACGCGAAGTCAAGAATCGCGCCGACGTCGACGGTGGCCCGGTCCAGCCGCTCGGAATACTGCTCGAGGCCCTTGGCTTTGTCGCGCTGGAACGAGCTGCGGCCGTTGACCTGGTCGTATCGGGAGATCACGATGTTGTCGAAGTCGAGGTAGACGGCCACGCGGGCCGCAACCGGTTCGGTCATGGACTAAATCATGGCTGAGGCGTCGGGCACTGTGGGGACCGGAAGCGTTTTCCGTCACGATTCGCCCGATCTCGGCCGTAAGCGAGGCGAGAGCGGGTATCCCCGAACAATGAACGAGTTGAAGTATCTGGAGCTGCACGGCGATCGCGTCGCCTACCGCGACGAGGGCGACGGCGAGGTGCTCCTACTCATCCACGGGATGGCCGGAAGCTCGGAGACGTGGCGATCGGTGATACCGACGCTGTCGAAGAAGTTCCGGGTCATCGCCCCTGACCTGCTCGGCCACGGCGAGTCGGCGAAACCCCGGACGGACTATTCGCTGGGCGCCTTCGCGGTGTGGCTTCGTGATCTGCTCGACGAACTCGGCGTCAGCCAGGCCACCCTGGTCGGTCAGTCGCTCGGCGGCGGGGTCGCGATGCAGTTCGTCTACCAACACCCCGACTATGCCAAGCGGTTGATCCTGATCAGCAGCGGCGGCCTGGGCCCCGACGTCGGCTGGGTGCTGCGGCTGCTCTCGGCGCCCGGCGCGGAGCTGGTGCTGCCGATCATCGCGCCGAAGCCCGTCCTCGCCGTCGGCAATCGGCTCAGGTCGTGGTTGCGTGGCGCCGGCATCCATTCGCCGCGCGGGGCCGAGATGTGGAGCGCTTACTCGTCGCTGTCCGACGGCGAGACCCGGCAGTCGTTCCTGCGCACGCTGCGATCGGTGGTCGATTACCGGGGCCAGGCGGTCAGCGCGCTCAGCAGGCTGCGGCTGCGCGACGACTTGCCGGTCATGGCGATCTGGGGCGAGCGTGACGCCATCATTCCCGTCGATCACGCGTACGCCGCGCACGAGGCCCGTACCGACGCCAGGCTCGAAATCCTGCCCGACGTCGGCCACTTTGCGCAGGTCGAGGCGCCGAACCAGGTGGTCGAGCTGATCGAGGACTTCATCGCGACCGGCGACCGCCGCCAAACGGAGAGCTCACAGCTGCACATGTGATCTAGGCGTCGCTTCGGTGCGCAGGCCCGTCGTAAAATTGCGGTGATGCGCACTGCCGCGCCTACCGCGCTTCCGCCGGGGCCCCGGCTGCCCCGGGCGGTACAGGCCGCGTTGATGCTGCACCGTGGATCGCACTTTGTCGCCGCCTGCCGCCGTCGTTATGGGAGCGTGTTCACGCTGCGCGTCGCGGGCATGGGAACGCTGGTGTATCTGGCCGACCCGGCAGACATCAAGGCGGTGTTTGCCGGTGACCCGCACGTCTTCCATGCCGGCGAAGCGAATTCGATTCTGAGCGGGTTGCTCGGCGATACCTCTCTACTCGTCATCGACGAGGACGTCCATCGGGATCGCCGCCGTCTGATGCTGCCGCCGTTCCATCGCGACGCCGTCGCACGCCAGGCAGGACTGATGGCCGAGATCGCGGCCGCGAACGTCGCCGGCTGGCCGGTGGGACAGAGCTTCGCGGCCGCGCCCAAGATGTCGGAGATCACCCTCGAGGTGATCCTGCGCACTGTCATCGGCGCCACGGACCCGGCTCGGCTCACCGCGCTGCGTGAAATCATGCCGCAGCTGCTCACCGTGGGTTCGTGGGCGACGCTGGCACTGGCGAAGCCGGAGCTGCAGGGCTACCTCCCATGGCGTGGCCTGCGTCGGCGAATGGCCGAAGCCGACCGCCTGCTTTACGCCGAGATCGCCGAGCGCCGCGCCGACCCCGACCTGGCCGGGCGCACCGACGTGCTGGCCATGCTGGTACGCGCCGACGACGGCGGGCGCACGATGTCCGACCGCGAGCTGCGGGACCAGCTGATGACGTTGCTGGTGGCCGGGCACGACACCACCGCCAACGGGTTGTCCTGGGCGCTCGAGCGGTTGACCCGCCACCCGGCCATCTTGGCCAAGGCCGTGATCGCGGCCGAGGCCAGCGCCGCGGGCGATCCGGCCGGTGACGAGTATCTCGACGCGCTGGTGAAGGAGACGTTGCGGATCCGTCCGGTGGTGTTCGACGTGGGGCGGGTGCTCACCCAACCGGCCGAAGTCGCCGGCTACCGGCTGCCGGCCGGGGTCATGGTGGCGCCGGGAATCGGGCTGGTGCACACCAGCGCCGCGGTGTACCCGGATCCGGACCGGTTCGATCCGGACCGCATGCTGGGCGCCACCCTCACCCCGACGACGTGGTTCCCTTTCGGCGGCGGCAACCGCCGCTGTCTGGGCGCCGGCTTCGCCATGGTCGAGATGCGCGTGGTGTTGCGCGAGATTCTGCGCCGGGCCGAGTTGCGCACCACCACCGCGGCCGGCGAACGGCAGAAGCTGAAATTCGTTGTCCTGATACCGCATCGCGGCGCGCGCATTCGATTGAGGGCAATCAAAGACGTTCCGGCCGCAGCGCCGGCGACCAGGCAGACGCCGGCGCGGTAGCTATATGCCGTAGTCCGGCAGAGCTAATTCCTTGCGCACGTTGCCGGCGAAAAGCGTTGCCACGGGTGCGAAATTCATCGTCCGCATCGCCAGGTTACGTAGCCACAGCCCGAGGTGGGTCTTCGTGGCGAAGGCCGGGATGTTGCGCGCCGCGCCGGCTTGCTTGGCCTTGATGAACGGTCTCAGGCGCGCCTCGTAGGCATCGAAGGCGCGGCGATGGTCGGCCCCGGCGCGGGCGAGCTCGCCCGCCAGGATGTACGCCTCGGCGATCGCCAGGCCGGTGCCCTCACCGCCAAGCAGCGAGATGCACCCGGCCGCGTCGCCGAGCAGCAGCACCCGGCCGCGTGACCAACGGTCCATCCGGATCTGGCTGACGACGTCGAAGTACAGATCGTCGACGTCGTCGAGCTTTGCCAACATGTCCCGGCTTTCCCAGCCGATGGCGCCGAATTCTTTGCGCAGCTCGTCTTTTGGCGACATTCCGGGGCCGTCATGCCCGGCGCGGAAGACGAATAAGAACATGCTGCGGTCCGACACCCCAGAAGTCGATCATGTAGCCGCCGGTGCGGAAGTGTGGTGCCTGTTCGATCAGCGTCGGCGTGTGGCCGGTGCAATGCAGCCAGTGGCCGAGCGCCGCGCCCGCCACGCCGGCACCGCTGATGGCGATTCTCATGATGGTCTCTACGCTCGCACCATTGCCGAGCGGCGTCTAGCCGCTCACGGTGGAACGTTCGCAATTCGCCGCCCATCAGTAACGCGGCGGCGGACGTGACACACGCCGGCGACCATTTCCATTCGACGGCCGGTGAGCGTGACGCTTGGTCTAGTGGGCGACGGGGGTACGCGCGCCCCGGTAATCGACCTGCCAGTGCTTGATGCCGTTGATGAACGACGACCGCAGCCGCTCGGGATTCGCCAGCGGAGTCAGGTCGGGCAGGTGATCGGCGAGTGCGTTGAACATCAAGTCGATCGTCATGCGCGCCAGGTTTGCGCCGATGCAGTAGTGCGCTCCGGTGCCGCCGAATCCGACGTGCGGGTTGGGGCTGCGCAGGACGTTGAAGGCGTAGGGGTCGTCGAAGACTTCTTCATCGAAGTTGGCCGACCGGTAGAACAGCACCACGCGCTGGCCCTTGCCGATCCGGACACCACCGAGCTCGGTGTCCTGGCACGCGGTGCGCTGAAAGGCCGTGATCGGTGTGGCCCAACGGATTATCTCGTCGGCGGCGGTCTTGGGCCGCTGTGCCTTGAACAACTCCCACTGTTCCGGATAGTCGGTGAAGGCCATCATTCCCTGCGTGATGGAGTTGCGGGTGGTCTCGTTCCCGGCGACGGCCAGGGTGACCACGAACATGCCGAATTCCGCATCGGACAGGTGCTGGCCTTCGGCATCGGCCTGTATCAGCGTGGTGACAATGTCGTCACCGGGATCTTCGCGCTTGCGTGCTGCCAATTGCATTGCATACCAAATCAATTCGCCTGCGGAGGTCAACGCGTCGTTTCCGGCGAACTCCGGATCGTCGCTGCCGATCATGTTGTTGGTCCAGTCGAACAGCTTGTCGTAATCCTCCTGCGGAACCCCGAGTAGCCCGGAAATGGCCTGCAGCGGCAATTCGCAGGCAACCTGACGGACGAAGTCGCCCGACCCGGCCGCCGCGGCTTCGGTCACGATGCGCCGCGCCCGCTCCGATAATTCGGCGCGCAGCCGCTCGACCGCGCGGGGCGTGAAGGCCCGCGAGACGATCTTGCGCAACCGGCTGTGCTCGGGGTCGTCCATCATGATCATCGACGCCCGGCCCGCCTCAATCTGGCCGGCCGCCAAGTCGTCCCGGTAACGCGGGACGATCGACTTGGTCGCGGACGAGAAGACGTCGCTGCGCAGCGAGACATCGCGGATGTCGCGGTGCTTGGTCACCACCCAGTAGCCCCCGTCGCCGAACCCGCCGGCGTCGGGCGCCTGCTCGTTCCACCAGATCGGCGCCGTCGCGCGCAGTTCGGCGAACTCCTGCACCGGCAGCCGGTGGGCATAGATATCGGGGTCGGTGAAATCGAAGCCCGGCGGGAGGTTCGGTGTGGCCATCGGACTTCTCCTGGAGACGTGCCTATTGGGATCGGTAGCAAACCCGACATGTCTTACTGCCAGCACCATAAAGCCGAGCCTTGAAGAAAAGAAGCCTTCATGAAAATCATTGCGATCGTGGCGGCCGGCCTCGCCGCCGGCGCGGTGGCGGGGGCCGGTTGCGCGCAGGCCGAGATCGCCGCGGCGCCCGTGCCGAGCCACGCCTACCCGTTGGCACCGGGCGGGCAGTCCGATCCCGAAGCCGATGTCGAAGAGCTGCAGCGGCAGGTGTCCGAACTGCACGACAACTGGGACAACCTCATCCCGCCGCAACGACAGCAACGGCTGACGCAGCTGCAGCAGCAGGCCACGACCGTGTCCAACGAGGTGCAAAACCTCCCGCCGGCGCAGCTGCCGGGGGTGGAAATGCGACTGTTGCAAACCATGTTCGAGTTGTTCGACCTGGTGCGAAAGGCCCAAGGGCCCAATCAGCCCTGCTACTTTCCCGCGTGCCTGCCGGGCCTCTGATCGGCCATCAGCCCCGAATCGGGCTGGGCGCCTTGGCCGTTTCGCGCCCGCCCAGGTTGGTCGCCGCGGTCACGACGGCTCGCTCGATCTGACGCAATGCGTGCACCGCGGTGAGGAATCGCCGGGTATCTGGCCCCGGGTGGCCCGATGATCCCGCCTCGCCGTCTCGCTGCCGGGCCAGAGTTTCGGCGGCGTCGAGGTCGTCGGCGGCCGAGACGATGGTCGGCGCGCGGCCGCTGCCGATCGCGGCGGCCAGCGCGTCGATGTTGCGCCGCGTCTGGGCGGCGGCGGCCGAGAAGGTGTCGGCAAGGGGCTGCGACCCCACCGGGTCCTGGTACTGCTCGCTGCTGCGCGCCAGGCTACGGCCGTACCGGTCGCAGGCCGCGAAGATGCGCAGCGCCCGGCGAATGCTGCGCCGGCCCGCAAGGCCGGCGACTCCAGCCAGCAGCGGCTTGGCGGTGACCCGGAACTGCTGCAGGTCCCGGTCGAGCTGGCGTGCCTGCTCCGACGGGCTGACGCTCTCGTCCTCACCGAACATGGTCGCGGCGGACACCTCGATCAGGGCCGACAGGCTGGCCAGAAACGTGCGGGTGTCGTCGCGGATCGAGGCCCTGGTGTGCGTGGGCAGCACGACGATGGCCACCGTCGCTCCGATGACCGCACCGAGCGCGGTCTCTTCGATCCGCAACATCAGTACGCCGAATGAGAATTGGCCGAGCAAGCCGTACAGCAACGCCAGCATCGTGGTGATCCAGAAGGTCATCAAGCTATAGGTGACCGTCATGAAATAGAAGGCGCAGAACAGACACACGAATATGCCGGCGAGCGCGGCCGTCCGGTCGCCGGCCAGCAACGTGGCCACCAGCACACCGCAGGGCACGCCGAGCAAGGTGCCGAGCAGGCGTTGCCAGCCTTTGGTCAAGGTTTCACCCCACGAGTTGGTGCCGGCGAAGATGACGAACGCGGCGATCACCGCCCAATACCAGCGGGCCGGCGACACCAGTTCGCCGGTGACGATCGCCAGCGACGCGGCGACGGCGACCTGGATGGCCTGCCGGGTGGTCGGCCGTAGGCCCGCCGGCTGCGCTTGTTCGGCGGCCTCGTCCGGGGGCGCGTCGTCGCCGGCCGGTGGCCGCTCGCTACCCCTAGTTTCCACGCCGCCGACACCCCCGGCGGCGGCGTGGTCGACGATGGCCCGGACGTCGGAAGTCGCTGTAGCGGCGTTGATCACCGCCAGGGCGAGGCGGCGCACGGCGGCGCTGCCCGGGTCGTCGTCGGCGGGGTCGCACTGCTCGTCCAGCAGCCGCTGCGCTTGGGCGGCGGCCTGTCGAAGGCCGCCGGGTTCGGGGAGGCGGATGGCGCGCGCCAGCCGCGAGAGCGCGTCGACGAGCTCGGCCCGCGTTTGGCTTGGTATGGCGTCCGGGTTCTCCGCGGTCAGCGCCGCGGCCCGGCGCCCGGCCGTGGCCACCCATTCGACGGCCAGCTCGGCGTCCAGCAGCCACGGCGCCAACTGTTCGGCGGTGACACCCGGCCACAGCATGGCGGGGTCGGCCTTGTCCTCGATCTGGCTCTGCACCATCAGGGCGGTCTCGTTGAGCCGGAGGGTGCGCGCACGCATGCGACGCCGGCGCCGTTCGTCGAGGCGGCCGGTACGCACGGCTTCGGCCGTGGTGTCGACGACGATCGCCATCCGGGCCCGCAACGCCCGGACGGTCGCCCACAGCACGCGCTCCGGCCGGTCGGGCATGACGTAGGTGGCCATCACGAATGTGCAGACCGTGCCCACCGCGACCGCCCCGATCATCCACGGCAGCTCCGAGATGCGCGCTCGCAGATACAGGGTGAAGAAGTAGGACATGAACGCGACCATGCCCAGCGCCCGACCGCGCGCCCCGAAGCGGCGAACGTACGCGGCGGTGAACACCACCACCACGAACACCACGTCGCTGACCACCTGGTGGGACGCGAGCACCGCGGCGGCCGTGATGGAGACGGCCGCGGGCAGGGGCAGCAGGGCCATGGTGATCCGCTGCTGGTGCGGGTCCGGCTCGTTGACGGAGCGCGACGCGACCATCGTGATGACGACGCCCAACAAGGCGACGGTCAGCGGCTGTCCCGTCGCCCGGGTCAGGACGTACAGGGCCAGCAGCGAACAGCCGAGCGCGGCCGTCGTCCGCGTCGCCATACGCAGCCGGAGCAGACCGGGATCGGAGCCGATCACCCAGTTGCTGGCTTGTTCGTAGAAAACGCTGATCGCCACGCCCCCCTTCTCGCCTGTTGAACGCATCATGGTTACCCGAACTTCGGCACAAGCTAGTCTTCGACATCGTGACAGCGCCGAAGCGGGCGAAGCTGGCCGATGGCCGTGACCTGCTGTTCTTCGCGCTGCCGGGGCACCGTCCGGCGCCGGTCGAAGACCGTAGGCCGCTGCCGGCGCGCGACGGGCAGCAGACCGAGTTGCGGTTCGACCAGACGATGGGGCAGTGGGTGATCGTCGCGGCGCTACGCCAAGACCGCATCTACAAGCCGCCCCCCGACCAGTGCCCGCTGTGCCCCGGTCCGACGGGGCTGACCAGCGAGGTGCCCGCCCCGGACTACGACGTCGTCGTCTTCGAAAACCGGTTCCCCAGCCTGTCCGGCACCGGACCGGCGCTCGCGCCCGCCGGTGACGGCTTCGTGTCCGCCCGGGGGCAGGGCCGCTGCGAGGTGATCTGCTTTTCCAGCGACCACACCGGCTCGTTCGCGGGGCTGGCACCGGCGCACGCCCGACTGGTCCTCGACGCGTGGCGGCACCGCACCGGCGACCTGATGGCCACCCCGGGGATCGAGCAGGTGTTCTGCTTCGAGAACCGCGGCGAGGAGATCGGGGTGACGTTGACTCACCCGCACGGTCAAATCTACGGCTATCCCTATCTGACGCCGCGAACCGCCGCCATGCTGGGCCAGGCGCGCCGGCATCGAATGCACCACGGCACCAATCTCTTTGCCGACCTACTGGCCGGCGAGGTCGCGGACGGCAGCCGAATCGTCGCGCGCGACGACCTGTTCACCGCGTTCGTGCCGTTCGCCGCGCGCTGGCCGGTCGAGGTGCACATCTATCCGAACAGGTTCGTGCGCAACATCATCGAGCTTGACGAGGACGAACTCGACGGGTTCGCGCGGGTCTACCTCGATGTGCTGAGGCGATTCGACCGGATGTATTCCTCTCCGCTGCCCTATATTTCGGCGTTGCACCAGTACGCCGATACCGACGCGCAGGCCGACGGCTACTTCCACGTCGAGTTGATGTCGATCCGGCGCAGCGCCACCAAGCTCAAGTACCTGGCGGGCTCGGAGTCGGGGATGGACGCGTTCATCAGCGATGTGACGCCCGAGAGCGTGGCCCAGCGACTGCGGGAGCTCGCGTGACCGTCCGGTACTCCGCGCCCGGGCGGATCAACCTGATCGGGGAGCATACCGACTACAACCTGGGTTTCGCGCTGCCGATCGCGTTGCCGCAACGCACGGTGGTGACGTTCACGCCAGACCGCGGCGATGCGATCGCCGTGGCCAGCGACCGCGCGGACGGGACGGTGCGCATTCCGTTGGATACCGCTCCCGGCGGCGTGACCGGCTGGGCCGCCTACGTGGCCGGCGTGATGTGGGCGCTGCGTCAGGCCGGCCACCCGGTGCCCGGCGGCACGATGCGGATCACCAGCGACGTGGCGATGGGCTCGGGGTTGTCGTCGTCGGCGGCGCTGGAGTGCGCTGCGCTGGGCGCCATCGCTGCCGCCGCCGGGGTGCGCATCGACCCGAAGGAACAGGCACGGCTCGCCCAGCGCGCCGAGAACGACTACGTCGGCGCCCCAACGGGTTTGCTCGACCAGCTGGCCTCGCTGTTCGGCCGGCCGGCGACCGCGCTGCTGATCGATTTCCGCGATGTCACGGTCGCGCCGGTGGCCTTCGATCCGGATGCCGCCGGTGTCACGCTGCTGGTGATCGACTCCCGCGCCCCCCACAGCCACGCCGACGGCGACTATGCCGCGCGCCGCGCGTCGTGTGAGCGGGCGGCCGCGGATCTCGGGGTGTCGTCGCTGCGCGAGGTCCAGGACCGCGGTCCGTCGCTGGCCGCCGCGGTGCGCGATCCGGTCGACGGCCGCCGGGCCCGCCATGTGCTGAGCGAGAACCAGCGGGTGATCGATTGTGTTGCGGCGCTCAATGTTTCGGACTTCGCCGAGGCGGGGCGAATCTTCAGCGCCTCGCACGCGTCCATGCGTGACGATTTCGAGATCACCACCGAACACATCGACCTGATCGCGGACACCGCGGTGCGGGCGGGCGCCCTGGGCGCGCGGATGACCGGCGGGGGGTTCGGCGGCTGTGTGATCGCGCTGGTGCGGACCGACCGCACCGGCGCGATCGGTGAGGCGGTGCGACGCGCGGTGGGCGACGCCGGTTTCGAGCAACCGGTGATCGCCCGAACCCGTGCCGCCGCCGGCGCGGGGCCGGGTGGGTGACCGAACCGATCGGCGATGTCGAAGTTCGGGCGTTCGCCGAGCTCAACGATTTCCTGCCCGCCGAGTCGCGCGGCCTGGCGGTGCGCCGCCCCTTCCGGCCGCACCAGACCGTCAAGGACGTGCTGGAGGCGATGGGCATCCCGCACACCGAGGTCGACCTCATCCTGGTGAACGGGTCCCCGCGGGACTTCGCCTACCGCCCGAGTTTCGGCGACCACATCGCCGCGCACCCCGGGCCGCGGCGGGTGAACGATCCGCGGTTCGTCGTCGACGTCAACCTCGGAAGGCTGGCGTGGCTGCTGCGGCTGCTCGGGTTGGACGTGTGGTGGTCGAACGACGCCGACGACAAGACGCTGGCCGACATCAGCGGCGAGCAGCGCCGGATCCTGCTGACCCGTGACCGTGGCCTGTTGAAGCGCCGCGCCATCACGCATGGCCTGTTCGTCCGTTCCGATGATCCCGAGGAGCAGGCGCTCGACGTGCTGCGACGGCTGGACCTGGGTCACCGGCTGGCGCCGCTCACCCGGTGCGTGCGCTGCAACGGCACGTTGAGCCGGGTCAGCAAGGACGAGGTGATCGATCAGTTGGAGCCGCTGACGCGCCAGCACTACCAGGAGTTCAGCCGGTGCTCGGAATGCGGGCGGATCTACTGGCCCGGGTCTCACTACACGAAGTTGGTCCGGCTCGTCGAGAAGCTGCGCGACCAGCTGGGTTGACCGTCCAGGCGCCAATTCCGTGGTCCTAGCGGTGACACGCCCCCAGAGCTGTAACGTAACGGATATGCCAGGGATGACGTGCGCAGTGTGCGGGGCGGGCTTCTCGGCCCGGTCCGACGCGGTCTACTGCACGGCGGCCTGCCGGCAAAAGGCTCACCGCGCCCGATCGGCGCGCCGGACGACCGTGCTGCGGGAGGCTCTTCGGCGAAGCGGCGAGACCGGCCGGGGTGCGCACGCTGATGCCGCCAGATCGCTGCGGCGTTCCGCGGCCAGTTCCATGCAACGCGCGCGGGAGCAGGTCGACCGATCGCGCGAATTGTGCCGCGTGTCCGAGCTTCGGCTGCGGCAAAGCGACGTCATCCGTCAAGCGTCGCTCACTGCGCGGGCGGCGACGTCAAACAGGGAGCGTGCATGGTGGCCTGGGAGCTAGACGGCCAGACGGCGGCGGTGGAGCAGGCCTTGGCCGGCGGTACGCCGCAGCGCGCCGGTTGGTTTCGCTTCTACTTCGAAGACCAGCGCTGGGAATGGTCGGAGCAAGTGCAGCGGATGCACGGCTACGAACCCGGAACGGTGACCCCGACCACCGAGCTGGTCATCTCCCACAAGCATCCCGAGGATCGCAACCAGGTGGCGGCAACCATCAACGAGATGGTCGAACGCCGGCGGCCGTTCAGCACCAGGCACCGCATCGTCGACACCCGCGGCAACACCCATGACGTGGTCGTGGTGGGCGAGCAGTTCTGCGACGGCAGCAGCGAGGTCATCGGCACCCACGGCTTCTACGTCGACGTCACACCGACATCGAACCGCGAACGCGAGGAGAACATCAGCGCGGAGGTGGCCGAGATCGCCGAGCGGCGCGGCGCCATCGACCGGACCAAGGGAATGTTGATGCTCGTCTACGGCGTCGACGAGCTGGCGGCTTTCAACCTGCTCAAATCGTTGTCCCAGGTGCGCAACATGAAGCTGGGCGTGCTCGCCGAACAAATCGCGAAAGACTTCTCCGAATTGGGCAAGGAGCTGATCGCGTCACGCTCACGGTTCGACCAACGCCTCCTCACCGCGCATCTGCGGGCGGGCAGCTCCGACGAGTAGCGGCTATTCAGCCGGAGTCAGGCGCACCGCTCCCAGGTGCATGCGGTCGACCGCCTCGGCGAACTCCTCCCGCGTCGGTAGGCGTTGATCGCGAAACTTCAGTCCGATCATCCGCTGGGCGCGCCGAACGCCGTAGGAGTCGGCGCAGCGCAGGAAGAGGTCAGAGACGACGGCGCGGTCGCGGATGAGCTCCCCGCGCATCGCGGTCTGCTTGCCGTCGTAGACGACTTGCGCGGGCGCACCGCCGCGGAAATTCTGTTTCCACGGGGCGCCGGTCAGCGCGTACAGCTGATTGTCAATCATGTGGGCGCTCACCGGAAGTGAGAACGGCCGGCCCGTTTTTCGCCCGGTGAAGTTCAGCACCATGAGCTGCTTACGGGCGGCGCCGGCGAGCGGGGTGCGCAGCAAGAAGCCCAGCATCGGGTTGACGATGCGCAGCAGCGCCGACGGGGGGTGCCCGGCGTCTATCGCATAGGACTGCTCTGGCATGCGATTACCGTAAGGCCAATGGGGTTCCGTGGCCTAGCGATGAGCTGATGGCGCCGCGGAGGGTTCCCCGCGGCGCCATCGCGTGCCTCGTCAGGGGGTGATGGTGGTCTGGTCGTCGATGATGTTGGTGGCGTCCATCAACGC
>NZ_LZSZ01000134.1:0-502 GCF_001665645.1 Mycobacterium sp. 852002-30065_SCH5024008
CAACGACCCCGACCCTGGACCGGCGTAAATCCGCGCCGAATTAACCTCCGGCGGAAGCGCCCCAAAATCAAACACCAATTACCCCTTACCCCGTTGCAGCTGCATGAATGACCTCGAGTAGTGAAAGACGATAAGGCGCATCTGGCCGGCCACCGGCCCTGCCGACCGGCTGGCGTCAGCGGTGACCGGGTGCGGACGCATCGCTGGCGGCTGTCGCGGCCCGACTACCCGGGGTTGGCCAACCGCCGGGCGTCCGATCGCTTGTCCGTCATGAGATGGGAAAACGGTCTCGCTGTGGTCGCCCTCGCGCATCACCGGGCCACGACCGGGGCGCCGCGCCGTCGTCGCAACCGGGCTCAGCCGCAACCGGCTCTCCATAAAATCTCGCCGCGGATAAAACGAGTGGGTTGTGTTCATATCCGCTGCTATCCGGCTGATGGTGGGCGGGTGAGGACGCTGTAGCGGAAGCCGTATTTGTGGGAGTAGCCCGCGGCGGCGCCGG
>NZ_LZSZ01000135.1:0-1132 GCF_001665645.1 Mycobacterium sp. 852002-30065_SCH5024008
ATGCGATCGTCGGCAGCGTCAGATGTGTATAAGAGACAGGGATAACTGGGGTAACCGGGCGGTGTTGGACCGTCCGGCGGTGTCGGGGGTGTCGATCCCGGCGTTGTTTGCCGCCCAAGTCGCGCGCACGCCCGAGGCGGTGGCGCTGAGTTTCGGGGACCGGTCGTGGACCTATCGCGAGGTGGATGAGGCCGCGAATCGGTTGGCGCACTTCCTGGTTGCCCGTGGGGTGGGCCCGGGTGAGTGCGTAGGGTTGCTGATGGAACGTGGCGCGCAGGCCATCATCGCGATCCTAGGGGTTTTGAAGTCTGGGGCGGCCTACGTGCCGATCGACCCGGGCCTGCCCACAGCGCGGATCGGGTTCATGCTCGGCGATGCCGCCCCGATCGCCGCGATCACCACCACCGGGCTGGCCGCGCGGGTCGACGGTCATCACGTGGCGGTCATTGATGTCAACGACCCCGCCATCGATGTTCAACCCAGTACCCCATTGCCGGCCCCGGCTGCTGAGGATCTTGCGTATCTGATTTACACCTCGGGCACCACCGGGGTGCCCAAAGGCGTTGCCGTGACCCACCACAACGTCACCCAGTTGCTGGGGTCATTGGATGGGGATTTGGCGGCACCGGCACCAGTGTGGGCGCAGGTGCATTCGTATGCCTTCGATGCCTCGGTTGAGGAGATCTGGGGCGCCCTGCTGGGTGGGGGCCGGTTGGTGGTGGTGCCCGAGTCGGTGGCCGGCTCTCCAGAAGAGTTGCATGCGTTACTGATTGCTGAGCAGGTCAGTGTGTTGAGTCAGACTCCTTCGGCGGTGGCGATGCTGTCACCGGAGGGGTTGGAGTCGGTGGCGTTGGTGGTGGCCGGTGAGGCGTGTCCGGCTGAGGTGGTGGATCTGTGGGCGGCACCAGGGCGGGTGATGATCGATGCGTATGGGCCGACGGAGACCACGGTATGTGCGTCGATCAGCACTCCGCTCACCCCCGAATCTCAGGTGGTGCCGATTGGGTCGCCGATACCGGGGGCGGCGATGTTCGTCTTGGACAGGTGGCTCAAGTCGGTGCCGGCGGGGGTGGTCGGTGAGTTGTATGTGGCCTGTCTCTTATACACATCTGACGCTGCCGACGATCGCATA
>NZ_LZSZ01000136.1:0-701 GCF_001665645.1 Mycobacterium sp. 852002-30065_SCH5024008
TTGGGGCTGTTGTCGTCGGTCGAGGTACTCGACGCGCAGGAGCTGGCCTGTTTGGAGGGGTGGGGTAACCGGGCGGTATTGAACCAGCCGATGGCAGCGGCGGTGTCAATTCCGGCAGCGTTTGCCGCCCAAGTCGCCAGCACACCCGAGGCAGTGGCGCTGACGTTCGGGAACCGGTCCTGGACCTATCGCGACGTGGATGAGGCCGCGAATCGGTTGGCGCACTTACTGGTTGCCCGTGGGGTGGGCCCGGGTGAGTGTGTGGGGTTGCTGTTTCCCCGGTGCGCGGATGCGATTGTGGCGATGCTGGCGGTGCTCAAAGCCGGGGGCAGTTATGTGCCGATCGACCCGGCATGGCCGGCGGCCCGGATGGAGTTCGTGCTTGTCGATGCCACGCCTGTCGCGGTGATCACCACGGCGGAGCTCCGGTCGCGGTTGGAGGGGTCGAACCTATTGGTCGTTGACGTCCACGACCGGGTCGTTGACGCGCAGGCGACTAGCGCGCTGCCGTGGCCGGCGCCGGAGAACATCGCCTACATCATTTACACCTCGGGGACGACTGGAACCCCGAAGGGCGTGGCCATCGCCAATTACACGGTTATGTGGTTGGCCGAGTCACTCGAGAGCTGCCTGCCGGCGGGACAGGTGTGGACTCAGTGCCATTCGTCGGCGTTTGACTTTTCGGTGTGGGAGATCTTTGG
>NZ_LZSZ01000137.1:0-34168 GCF_001665645.1 Mycobacterium sp. 852002-30065_SCH5024008
ACGGCGTGGTCTCGGTGATCACGCTGCTGCAGGCCCAGGCCGGTGAAACCCTTGAGCGGCTGATGGATTCGGACCCGGTGCGGGTCACCGCCGACGCCGACCTGACGGACGTGGCGCTGTTGATGGCCGACTTCAACCTCTACTCCATCCCGGTCGTGGACGAACAGGACCGCGTGCTCGGAGTGGTCACCGTCGACGACGTGCTCGAAGCGACCATCCCCGAAGACTGGCGCCGGCGTGAGCCCGCTCCGCGTCCCGTCCGCGAGCTCGCCCAACCCGGTGACCCCAACGCACGCGTACCGGGAGGTAACACGCCGTGACGGCAGGTCGCGAAGAGGCGGCCCACAGCGCGGTGCTCGACACCGCGCACCTGGGCGATATCGAGGGTGCGTTCGGAAGGATCAGCGTCGGCGAAACCGAGCACGCACGCACGTGGAAGACACGGTTGCTGACCCTGCTGGCGATCGTCGGTCCGGGAATCATCGTGATGGTCGGCGACAACGACGCCGGCGGTGTGGCCACCTACGCCCAGGCCGGGCAGAACTACGGCTACTCCCTGCTCTGGGTGCTACTGCTGTTGATACCCGTGCTGATCGTCAACCAGGAAATGGTGGTTCGGCTCGGGGCGGTCACGGGCGTCGGACACGCGAGGTTGATCAACGAACGCTTCGGCCGCGGCTGGGGCTGGTTCTCGGTGGGCGACCTGTTCTTGCTGAACTTCTTGACGATCGTCACCGAGTTCATCGGTATCAGCCTGGCCGCCGAGTACATCGGCGTCTCCAAATACGTCGCGGTGCCGGTCTCGGCAGTGGCACTGGTCGCGATCATGGCGAGCGGAAGCTTCCGGCGCTGGGAGCGCGCCATGTTCGTCTTCATCGCCGTCACCCTGCTGCAGATCCCGATGCTGCTGATGTCCCACCCGCAGTGGGCTCAGGCGACGAAATCCTTCGTGATACCGCGCATTTCGGGTGGCGTGAGCTCGGACGCGGTGCTGCTCATCATCGCCATCGTCGGTACCACCGTGGCGCCCTGGCAGCTGTTCTTCCAGCAGTCCAACGTCGTCGACAAACGCATCACCCCGCGCTTCATCGGCTATGAACGCGCCGATACCGTGCTGGGCGCCTTCGTCGTCGTCATCGGCGCGGCGGCGCTGGTGATGACGGGCGAATGGGCGGCACGTTCCACCAACACCATCGGCGGTTTCACCGACGCCGGCGCCACCGCACACCTACTCGGGGAACATCGGGGGACGCTCGGCTGGATCTTTGCGATCGTCCTGATGGACGCCTCGATCATCGGCGCCGCCGCGGTGACCCTGGCCACCAGTTACGCCTTCGGTGACGTGTTCGGCCTGAAGCACTCGCTGCACCGCGGATTCGCCGATGCCAAACAGTTTTACCTCTCCTACACCGCCATGGTGATGTTGGCCGCGGCCATCGTCCTCATACCGGGCGCTCCGCTCGGTCTGATCACCACCGCCGTTCAGGCCCTTGCCGGCCTACTGCTGCCAAGCGCCAGCGTCTTTCTGCTGCTGCTGTGCAACGACCGGGAAGTGTTGGGGCCGTGGGTCAATCGCCCCTGGCTCAACGGGGTCGCCGGGCTGATCGTCGGCACGCTGCTCCTGCTGTCCGGAATCCTGATGGCCACCACCCTGTTCCCCAAACTCGATGTCGTCGCGGTGGCCGGCTATCTGGCCCTGGTCCTGATCGTGCTCGCCGCTGCGGCGGCACCCGCGCTGCGCTGGATGGCCCGCCGGCAACCCGCAGCGCGCCCGGCACCCCTCCCGGCACGCGGAGTGGACCGCAATACCTGGCGCATGCCACCCCTGACCCTGCTGGAGCCGGTCACTTGGTCACCGGGCACCCGTCTCGGCATGATCGCGCTGCGCGGCTACCTGATCCTCGGCGCATTGCTATTGGTGGTCAAAGCAATACAGCTCAGTCACTGACCGCTTGTCGTATCCGACGGGCGACCTCGCCGTACCGCTCGAAACGCTCCGGATCGCCCGCGGCGTTGTAAAGCACGAGCCGCGTGGCCATTCCGGCATATTTCTTCCTCAGCGCGTCGGCCAACCCGTCCCACGTCGACTCGGTCGCAAAGACCGCGATGTGGTCATCGCTGACCTGGGCCGCCATTCCCGCGAAGTCCCCGGCCTTCTGCTTCTCCCGAATCCGGGCGGTCGTGCCCTCGAACCCGGCCTGGTCCCAGATGAACGCGTAATTCGGTGTGCTGCCGTAGAAAGCCATGCTGGCCCGCACCACTTCGCGTTGCTTGTGGAGCTCTTCGTCGCTGTCGCCGACGATGGTCATCACCGGGACGATCACCGCGAGGTCCGCTGGCGAGCGTCCCGCCCTCGCCGCTCCGTCGGCGATGTTCGGCAGGACGTGACGGGCGATGTAACCCGGCTCGCCGATCGGATGCACGTGCACCCCGTCGGCCACTTCGCCCGCCATCCGCAGCATCCACGGATTAACCGCTGCGATATCGACTTTCGGATCGGGCGCCTCGATCGGACCCGGGCTCCACTGCGGGGTGATGAAGTCGAGGTCATAGAAGTCGCCGTGGTGCTCGAGCGTCCCGGATCTAAACGCCGCGAAGCAGGCCTTGACGGCGAACAAGTAGTCGCGCAACCGGGGGCCGGGCCGCTCGAACGCCACGCCGTAGCGCCGGACGACGTGGGTGCGCACCTGGGTGCCCAGGCCCAGCCGGAAGTTTCCGCCGGTCGCTTCCTGAAGCTCCCACGCAGTGGCTGCCGTGACGAAGGGGCTGCGCGGGAAGGCCACCGCCACGCCCGTGGACAGCTCGAGACCGGGAGCGGCCTGCGACGCGACGGCGGCATTGAGGTAGGCCGTCCGGCCAGTCTCGGTGAACAACAGGCCGGAGAATCCGGCGGATTGCGTTCGCCGGGCCAGGTCGCCGATCTGGTGTAGCGGCTGAGGGACCGTCATCGCGTCGACCTGCATTCCTCGGAGCCTACGTGGGGCCGAGCGCTGTTCGGGCCGCGGGACAACCGCGGCGGCAATATCCGCCTCTTGCTCGGCGGCCGGTGCACGGTGTTAGCTCTGTAGGCAACAGCAACCACAGCCGTTTCGCTAATGGGAGGATTTCGAACATGCTTCGTGGATTGGTCGTGGCCGGAGCAATCGCAGTGGGAATTGCCCTGGCTCCCCCGGCCCTGGCCGCCCCGTCGACGACGACAACCACGACGACGACCTCACCGACGGCGGGTGGCAGCGTTTACTACCCGAACTGCAAAGCGGCGTGCGCCGCCGGCGCCGCCCCGATCTACGCGGGGCAGCCGGGATACCGGGCACCGCTCGATCGCGACGGCGACGGCATCGCGTGCGAAGTCTGCCACTGACGCTGGGGCACTCGATGTCCATGCCCACGGTGCGATGGCTCGCCGTCAGCTCGATGGCCTGTGCCGGTCTCATGGCGTGCGGATCGCAGCACGTCGCACCACCCAACGCCTCCAGTTCGAGCGCGACAAAGTCGTCGACGCCTCCGAGCTCGAGCGCATCTAGCTCAGTCGCCTCGCCCGCCACTACCAGCACGCCGGCTTGCGTCGGTTTATCGATATGCCCGCCACCGCCGCCGGATGCCGAGGGAAATCCGGCGTGCTATTACGCCGACGGGTGGCGCGCCGATTCCTCAGGCGCCGGGATCGAGGTGTGGTACTTCCGTGACCCGCAGAACCCGTCCCAGCCGGCCAAGATCACGGCGCTGGTGCGCAAGAAGGATGGGACCAACGAATCCCAGGACGCCGACATCGCCGCCGACCAACAAGTGCACCGGTTCGGATTCCCCAGCGTCGCGCCGTCAGCGGTGCAAGAGGTGTTGCTCAGCAGCGTCAGCGGCCGCTGCTTCGTCATCGGCGGCTGACGCCCGCGTGCTCAGCGCCTCGGGGGACGGTGGCTCACCGGAGCGGTAAAGCCTTGGGTGTCGTCGAAGTGAGCCCAGTGCCCGTCGTCGTTGACCTCCATGCGCCAACCCAGCTCGGTACTGCCGCCGATCGAATGGGTGAACCAGGCGTGCGCGGACTCCGCGCTGGCGAAATCCTTCGTCGCGACGACCCGCCCACGTGGGTCGATGACGCGAAACTCAGCCATGGGAGGTGATTATCCCTGCCAGCGGCTTTTCAATCGAGCTAATCGCCCATTTGCCGACAAAGCCGACAGCGAACAGAGTTCCCGCGGATCTGGCAAATCCTGGACTACACGGTCCGGGTCAAGCGGTCGGCGAGCAGCTCGGCGAACCTGGCCGGATCGTCGAGCACGCCGCCCTCGGCGAGAAGCGCTGTGCCGTAAAGCAATTCGGCGGTCTCGGCAACCTCAGCAAGTGCGGCGTCGCCGTCCGCCTTCTTTTGCGCCTCGCGCAGGCCGGTGACCAGGGGATGGTTGGGATTGAGTTCGAGGATCCGCTTACCGACCGGGATGTCCTGCCCGGACGCACGGTAGAGCCGGGCGAGCGCGGGGGTGATTCCGAAGGCGTCGGTGATCAGGCAGGCCGGCGAGTCCGTCAGGCGGCTGGAAAGCCGAACTTCCTTGACGTGTTCGCTCAACGTCTCCTTCATCCAGGTCAGCAGGTCGGCGAATTCCTTCTGCTGTTCCTCGCGCTCGGCCTCGCTCTCGTCGCCTTCGGAGCTCAGGTCCACCTCGCCCTTGGCGACCGACTGCAGCGGTTTGCCGTCGAACTCGGTCACGGTGCCCACCCAGACTTCGTCGACCGGGTCGGTGAGCAGTAGGACTTCGTAACCCTTGGCTTTGAACGCCTCCAGGTGCGGCGATTTCAGGATCTGTTGCCGCGTCTCCCCCGTGGCGAAGAAGATCTGCTCCTGGCCGTCCTTCATGCGCTCCACGTACTCGGCGAGTGTGGTGGCCTCCTCCTCGCTGTGCGTCGAGGCGAACGAGGATATCTGCAGCAGGGTGTCCCGGTTGTCGAAGTCCGACAGCAGCCCCTCTTTGACGACTCTGCCGAACTGGGTCCAGAAGCTGCGGTAGTCGTCCGGCCGCTCGGACTGCAGTTCCTTGATGGTGGAGAGGACCTTCTTGGTGAGGCGCCGGCGAATCGCCTTGATCTGCCGGTCCTGCTGCAGGATTTCGCGCGACACGTTGAGCGACATGTCCTGTGCATCGACGACGCCCTTGACGAAGCGCAGGTATTCGGGCATGAGCTGGTCGCAGTCGCCCATGATGAACACCCGCTTGACGTACAGCTGAATCCCGGTCTGGGCGTCGCGGTTGAACAGGTCGAACGGCGCGTGGGACGGGATGAAGAGCAAGGCCTGGTATTCGAAGGTGCCCTCGGCCTTCATCGCGATGACTTCGAGCGGGTCATCCCAGGCATGCGCGATGTGCTTGTAGAACTCCTGGTACTCCTCCTCGGAGACCTCTTCCTTGGGCCGCGCCCAAAGCGCCTTCATCGAGTTGAGGGTCTCGGTATCGATGACGACCTCTTCGCGGGTCTCTTCGGAGCCTTCCTCCACAGGAACCTGGATCCGCCGTTCGACCTCCATCCGGATGGGCCAGGCGATGAAGTCGGAGTACTTCTTCACCAGGCCCCGGATCTTCCACTCCGAGGTGTAGTCGTGCAGCTCATCCTCGGCGTCTTCGGGCTTGAGGTGCAGCGTGACCGACGTTCCCTGCGGAGCGCTCTCGACGGCTTCGATGGTGTAGGTGCCCTCGCCGCTCGACTCCCACCGGGTCGCTTCGCTCTCGCCGGCCTTGCGGGTGAGCAGTTCGACCTTGTCGGCGACCATGAAGCTCGAGTAGAAACCGATGCCGAACTGACCGATCAGTTCCTCCGAGGCGGCTGCGTTCTTGGCGTCCTTTGCCTCCCTTAACTGCTGGCGCAGTTCGGCGGTCCCCGACTTGGCCAGGGTGCCGATCAGACCGACGACCTCGTCCCGCGTCATACCGATGCCGTTGTCACGGATGGTCAGCGTGCGTGCGTCCTTATCCACCTCGACCTCGATGTGCAGGTCGGAGGTGTCCACGTCGAGGTCCTTGTTCCGGAAGGCTTCCAGCCGGAGCTTGTCCAATGCGTCGGAGGCGTTCGAGATCAACTCCCGCAGAAACGAATCCTTATTGGAGTAGACGGAGTGGACCATCAGATCCAGCAACTGTCGGGCCTCTGCCTGAAACTCCAACTGCTCGACACGCGCGTTCATCGGCATTCCCTACATTTCTCCCAGGACATGACGTTTCAAATTTACCGAGGTGCGAAGTGCTCGTGTCCGGGGGTCGCCCGTAGCGATCACGTCGGGCCTACGCTGAACAGATGTCTGTTGCCCAACGCGAACGAGCCGCCCTTGTCGACACCCTGCGCGGCGTGGGACCCGATGCGCCCACCCTCTGCGAAGGGTGGAAGACGCGGGACCTCGCCGCCCACCTCGTCATCCGGGAGTACCGGCCCGACGCCGCTCCGGGCATCGTCATCCCCTTCTTCGCCCCGCACACCGAGAAGGTGCAGGACCAGACAGCCGAGACCGAGTGGGACGAGCTGGTGGACAAGGTCGCGTCCGGCCCGCCGGTGTACTCACCGTTCAAGCTCCTCGACGCGGTGGCCAACGTCGCCGAGATGTTCATCCACCACGAGGACGTGCGCCGCGCCCAGCCGGGCTGGAACCCGCGCGAGCTGGAGCCCGCCCTGGCCGCCAGGCTGCGCCGAACCCTGCCCCTGATGGCCCGGGTCACGCTCGCCAAGGTGCCGGGCCGGGTGGCGTTGCGTACCCCGGAGGGCAAGACGCTGCTGACTGCGGGCCGCGGCCCGGCCGTCACGGTGACCGGTGCGCCCGAGGAGCTGCTGCTGTTCGCGGTCGGGCGCTCCGCGCGAGTCGAGTTCGACGGCGACGCATCGGCGGTACAGGCCGTCCGGGATGCGCCCAAAGGGCTGTAGCCCGGCTTCACCCGAAGGTTTCGCGGAGCTCTTTCTTGATCACCTTGCCGAATTGATTGCGCGGCAGCGCATCAACGATCACGAGGCGCTCGGGATGTTTGTAGCGGCTCAACCCGTGTGA
This sequence comes from Mycobacterium sp. 852002-30065_SCH5024008, assembly GCF_001665645.1. Lineage (NCBI taxonomy): Bacteria > Bacillati > Actinomycetota > Actinomycetes > Mycobacteriales > Mycobacteriaceae > Mycobacterium > Mycobacterium sp. 852002-30065_SCH5024008. Next base: position 7,019 of record NZ_LZSZ01000137.1, read on the forward strand.
ATGACAGTGCCGCACCAGCGATTCCAACGACGGGCCCTCGGCCGACGCCGGCACCACCACCGCGCATACGCGCTCACCCGTGCGCGGGTCGCGGATGCCGATGACCGCGACGTCGGCGACCGCGGGATGGGTGGCCAGCACATTCTCGACTTCGAGGGCCGACACATTCTCCGCGTTGCGGATGATCGCATCCTTGATGCGGCCGGTTACGCGGACGTTGCCGTCCTCGTCGACCAGCCCGAGATCACCTGTGCGGAGCCAGCCGTCCTCGTCGAACGCGTCGGCGTCGAGCGTTGCGTCCGCGTACCCGAGAAAGCACTGGGGTCCCTTGAGCCGCAGCTCACCTTCCTGCCCGACGGGCAGTTCGGCTTCATCGCCGCCGACCACCCGGACGCTGACCCCCGCCGTCGGCGCGCCGACGGTGTGGTCGAGCGACTCGGGCGCGGCGCTGAGCGATGGTGAGGCCGCGACGGGGAATTCGGTGAGCCCCCACGCGTTGGCGATGCCGGGCAGGCCGAAGGCCTCGCGGATTTGACGGCCCAGTTCGGCCGTGATCGGCGCGCCGCCGGCCAGGCAGCCGCGGAGGAAGGGGAATAGCGGCTGGTCGCCATGGGCTCGTTGGGCCTCGAGGAAGCCGACGAAGAACGGGGTTGCCGTGCCGAGGAAAGTCGGGTTGTGCGCCGCGATGGAAAACGGTGTCGTCGCCGGGTCGAATACCTCAAAGAGCGCCAGCCGCATGCCCGTTCGCAGCGCGGCGGCCAGCATGACCGCCCCGCCGATGTGCGCGACCGGAAAGGCGATGGGATCGACGTCGCTGCTGGTGATGCCGATCGCGCTGACCAGTCCGGTTGCGCCGGCGATCACCGATGCGTCGGTATGGCGGATTCCTTTGGGCGCCGCGGTGGTTCCCGACGAGTAGTAGACCCAGCGCGCGTCGCGGGCGGACGCCGGCGGCGGCCCAAGCGCGTCAGTGGCCGCGCGGGGCAGTCGAAGCTTGCCGTCGTCCGGCGGCGTCGCCAAGTCAACGGTGATGACTTCGAAGCCCCGCGTCGCGGCCAGGTTCCGTGCCAGCGCACCGTGCTCGAATCCGCGCCAAAGGTCGGGCACAACAAGGTATTCCGAGGACAGCTCCCCGGTGATGAAGCCGACCTCGTGCTCTCGCAGTATCGGGATGATGGGATTTTGCACCGCGCCGATCCGGGCCAGCGCCGCCATGACGACCATGGTCTCGAGCGTGGTCGGGAGCTGCCAGGACACGACGGTCCCCGCGCGAATCCCCCGTTCGGTGAACGCGGCGGCGGTCACGCACGCGGCATCGTGGAACTCACGGGTGGTCAGGCTGCGCCCCTGGTCGTCGGCGAGCAGTGGCCGCCGCGAGGCCCGCGCCGCGTCGGCGATCAACGTCCAGTAGGTCGCGTCGCTTCCGATGCTCATTCGTTCGTCGGATTCACCTGCGTCGGGCGGAATCCGGAATGGGCTATCGCGACCGACACACCACTGCCGATGGGCCCCTCGCGGTCGACGAGCACGGCCGAGCCGGTGGCCACGCCCTCATGGCTGTAATGCGTCAGCGACGCCATGCCGATGTGGGGCCCTTCGGGTAGCCGGCTCAACGTGAGGGTGTAGTCGGCGTTGATGAATTGCAGACCGTTCGTGCCCCAATTGGCAAGGGAAGCCGTGATATCCGCCGCCATGGCGGCACGGGTGAAGGCAGTGAGCGGTTCGCCGTCGATGAGTGAGCGTGTTTCATAAAGCCAGGTGTATTTCGGGCCGGAGGTGTCGACCCATTCGGGATCGCGATTCTGCAGTTCGGTGCCCCAGCCGTAGGTGCGCATGAAAAGCGTGGGTTGCGCGTCGTCCTCGATGGGCAGTGGCGGCATCTGCAGATTTGGCGACCACACCTGCCCCTCTGGCTGAGGGCCGCGCCGCAGAAACAAGGCGCTCCCCCGCGCGACGGGGACACCACGCTGGGTGAGAACGGCCTCAACGAGGCGCAGCCGCCGACGATCGTGGCGCACGGTGGTCTGCACCTCGATGGGTTCCAGCGCGGCCGGTGCGGGAAGGTCGACGGTCAGCCGGGCGGGTTGCAGTTGCGGGTCGTCGACCGCGCGTTCAACGGCCCAGCCCAGCAGTCCGCCGACCACGTGCCCGCTGAGCGAGGGACCCCACCCACCGCGCGCGATCGGATTTGGCACGAAACGGCTTTCGTCGCGCAGGAAGTACGGCGTCTGCGCCGCTGAATCAACGTCATCCGGCACGAAATTCGTTACGGTCAATGCGCGGCGCTCCGCCCAGAGTTGGAGTCCCCCGTGTGGGGATGGCAACAGTTGATATTACTGTTTAAGTTCCAGTCCCCCGGGGCCGACCTGTCTCAGGTCAATCCCCTAACCGAGCAAGGGTGTTGGCACCCTTAGGCGATCGCTGCACCGACCAAGTGGCCGATCACGTAGGTGATCGACAATGCGAGACCGCCTCCGATGACATTGCGGAGGACCGCCCGACTCTTGGGCGCCCCACCCAAACCGGCCGATACCGCCCCGGTGAGCACCAGCGCGGCGAGTACCGCGGCCACGGTGACCGGGATTCTCCACGTCGCGGGCGGCGCCAAGATCGCGACCAACGGCAGGAGGGCGCCGACTGCGAACGACAGCGCCGAGGACGACGCGGCCTGCCACGGGTTGGTCAGCTCCTCGGGATTGATACCGAGTTCGACTTCGGCGTGGGCGAGGAGCGGATTGTGGTCGGTGAGTTCCTCGGCCACGGTGCGCGCGGTCGCGGCGTTCAGGCCTTTGGCTTCGTACAAGGCGGCAAGCTCGTCCAGCTCGGCGGCCGGATCGTCACGCAGCTCCTGGCGTTCCTTGTGCAGCAGCGCCTTCTCGGTGTCCCGCTGGGTGCTCACCGACACGTATTCGCCCAGCGCCATCGACACGGCCCCAGCGACCAGTCCGGCGGTACCGGCCGTCAATACCGGAGCGCGTTCCACCGTCGCCGCCGCGACTCCCACCACGATGCCCGCCGTCGAGACGATTCCATCGTTGGCACCCAGGACTCCGGCGCGCAACCAATTCAATTTCGATGACACCGAACCCGAATGCGGTTCGGACGGATGCGGATGCGACGGACTCGACACGGCCGCAACGATATACATCAATACCCCGCTCGACTAGGAAACATAGCCTTTCCAAAGCGGCTAGGGGGCTCTCGGCCTCGTCGGGTCTCCTGGCGGCCGTGCCAGGCCGACGTCGATCCGTGACACATAAACCTCTGCGGCGACACGCCGTCGCGGGTCGCAATGGTTCATATTTCGCGGTTCCCCGCGCGGGCCGTCCATCTTCCGCTACGTCAACACGCAGGTCGGCGCGCCCAGAAGTTCTGCTTGGGCCACACACAGCCGATACATAGGGAAGCTATCTACGGTCGGTTTGTGTAAGGGGGATTCCGAGGAATTCACTAGTAGTTAGACAGGTGAAGGACTATGAAATTCAAGCAAATACTTGGGGGGATAACCGTCGCCGGCGCCCTGAGCGCCGCAGCGTTCGGTATGGGTGCCGGTGTCGCCAACGCCGCGCCGGGAGCGCCACCGCCCGGTCCGGCCGGCAATCATGGTGGGCCGGCTCCTGGGGGTATCCATCCGCCGAACGCGCCCGGGGACCCGGGCGGGCCCGGCGGCCCTGGCGGACCCGGCGGCCCGGGCGGACCTCCGAGTGGGCCGGGTGGACCAGGCGGGCCCGGTCACCCCGGCGGACCTCCCGGTGGACCGGGTGGACCCGGCGGACCCGATCATCCGGGTGGACCTGGCGGACCGAGTGGACCTGGCGGCCCCGGTGGAGCCGGTGGACCCGGTGGACCCGATCATCCGGGCGGGCCCTGGCACGGAGACGCCCAGCGCGGTTACTTCCGCGGCGCCCCGTGGGGTGACGGGCCGGCACCTTGGGGGCCCGGTGAGCCGCCGCGGCCCGCGTGGGACCGGCCACTCCCCCCGCCCGGCGGGCAGTGGGGATATGGCCCGATCAACTACTGGGGCTATCAGGAGACTCCCGTGTGGGACCCCGGATTCAATCAGTGGGGCTTCTGGTTCTTCGGAGTCTGGATTCCGCTGTAAACAGCAGTGACCACAACGCCCGCTTCGCCACCAGGCGAGGCGGGCGTTGTGCTGTCAACCCCCGACCCTGTGCCGGAGTGCGGTTTAGACATGACTGCGGGGCTGACCAGTGCGACCTCAAATACGCTACACCGCAACAGGACCCGTCAACATCCCGTCAACAGCGCGGTAGACCTGCCACCACTTTCGCCGGGGCGAAGCGGTAGGACTTTTCTCAAATTCTGGACTGCTGGCGGCAATCGGGCATCGTGACCCCGGTTAGGAGACACCAAGCGTCGACGCCACAGGAATATGAATTTCAAAATTCACTACGCCCTATGAACTTCGGTGCATCACAATAGCCTCGACGCAGTGGCAAAGGTGGTGCGCTCGTGATGGAGGGTGTCGACTTCCAACTGCTATTCGAGTCGGCCCCCGGCCTATTCCTTGTAGTGGATCCCCACCTGCGCATCGTGGCGGTCACCGATGCGTACACGCAGGCGACGCTGACCGAGCGAGCACAGATTCTGGGGCGCGTCATCTTCGACGTCTTCCCAGACAATCCCAACGATCCTGATGCCGAGGGCGTCCGTAACCTGCGGGTGTCGCTGGATCGGGTGCTGCGCGAGCGCGTCGCCGATTCAATGCCGGTACAGCGCTACGACGTCAGGCGCCCCGACGACGAGTTCGAGGAACGATTCTGGAGTCCTACCAACTCGCCGATTCTCGACCCCGACGGCAATGTCTGCTACATCATTCACCGCGTCGAAGACGTCACCGAGTTCGTCCGCCTCCAAGCGTCCGACGCCGCCCAACAACAGGAGACGGCCGCGCTGCGCGCCACCACCCAGCAGATGGAACAAGAGGTCTTCGCCCGCACCCACGAAGTTGCCGAGGCAAGCCGCGAACTCAAGGAGACCAACGCCGAACTAGCCGATCTCTATGCGCGGGCGAAAGAACTCGACGACCTCAAAAGCCAATTCTTCGCGAACGTCAGCCATGAACTTCGCACGCCATTGATGCTCATCCTGGAGCCCGCCCGCAAACTGCTCGCATCCATCGATGCGCAAGACCCCGCACACGCCGATCTCGAACTGATAGCGCGCAACGCGCAGTTGCTGCTGCGTCACGTCAACAACCTTCTGGACGCGGCCCGGCTGGAAAGCGGTGCCGTACAACCGAATTACACCGAAGTAGATGTCGCGGAGCATGTTCGCCTGGGCGCGTCGTTTTTCGAATCGCTTGCCGTCGACCGCGATATCGACCTCATCGTTCACTCGAACCAGCCCATCCCGGCCGCGCTAGATCCCGAGCACCTGCAACAAATGGTGGTGAATCTGCTGTCCAACGCCTTCAAGTTCACCCAGCCCGGTGGCACAGTGCGGTGTTCGGTCTCGGCCGCGGCCAATGATCGAGTCGTCATCGAGGTGGCCGACAGCGGTCCGGGGATACCGCTCGAACACCGGGGGGTGGTGTTCGACCGGTTCCGGCAGGTCGAGGGCGGACCCACCCGCTTAGTCGGCGGCACCGGGTTGGGACTGAGCATCGTCCGCGACCTGGTGGGCCTTCACCGGGGCCGCGTGACCATCACCGACGCCCCCGAAGGCGGAGCGCTGGTGGTCATCGACCTTCCGCGGGCTGCGCCCGCGGGCCTGCCCGTGCAGAGTGCGGGTCCACGTAACGCTGACGGCATCCGAGCCAGTGCCGCCGGAGCGATCGCCGAACTGAGCCGCAGCCCAGATGCGCTGGTCCAGCCCGACCACGACAGCACGGATTCCAAACCCGTCGTCGTCGTAATCGAAGATAATGCCGATCTCAATGCCTTTGTGTGCCAAGCACTATCACAGCGGTATCGGGTCAAGGCGGCATTGGACGGCCGGTCGGGATTGGAGCTGGCGCGCGCGCACCGCCCGGACCTGATCGTGTCCGACATCATGATGCCCCAACTGAGCGGAGAGCAGGTGCTGGCCGAAGTCCGCGCAGATCCGATGCTCGCCAACACACCTGTGCTGATACTGACCGCCCGCGCCGACGATCGATCGCGGCTGGCACTGCTGGAAGCCGGAGCGAACGACTACCTGCCGAAACCATTTCAACTCGGTGAACTGCAGGTTCGCGTGGACAATCTGGTGAATCTGCGGCGCGCCGAAGCCCACCTGCGAACGCTGCGAGTCGTCGTCGAACGCGAACGCATCGCACTTGAATTGCACCGCACCGTGGTACAGGAACTGTTCGCCATCAGTTTGAAACTCAGCGGCGTCTTACCACTGGTTCGAGTCCCGGGCGTCGCCGACCGTATCCGCGAGACGGTCACTGGGCTCGATGCCGTCATCAACGAGGTCCATAACGCCATCAATCAACTCGACATACCGGCCGAGGACGCGACAAATTTCCGGCTACGCATCTCGGAGCTGATCGGCGAAGCCTCGGAAACCCTAAACGCAAAATTCCAGGTTTCCTTCGCCGGACCCCTGGACACCATCGACAAAGCGATTACCGGTGCGGTCAACGACGCTGTGCAGCAACTCATGACAGCAATCCTCCGGCACGCGACCGCCGACGAGATCATCTTGCGGGCCAGCTACGAAACCGAGCTCGTCATTACCGTGATCGCGAAATCCGGCGCAACCGCACGCCTGGCCGTGTCCACTGATCGTTCAGCGCTGCTGCCCCAGCAGCTCGCCGACCGCGGGGCACGACTGGACATCGCGACGCCGGACATCGGTGAGACGGCGTGGACATGGACGATTCCCATGCCCGACGGCCCGCAGGCCGACCGGTAGAAAATCTCAATTCTCGGGACTTTTGGCCTCTTGAACGGGGCCTAACGCCATGACCAGCCGTGCCGTCTGGCCCTCGTCTCCGGGGTCTCGGCAACGAAACATTGAGGTCACGGTTCAGTTTCCGCCGTACGAAGACTCTCGTCCGACTAAACAGGAGGAGCCGCGGCAATGCCTAATACCCCGCCGCAAGCCCGAGAACCTCGCATAACCCTCCTCTACGCCGGCACACTCGTCGTCGCCGTGGTGTCGGGCATCCTCGCATTGGTCGCCCTTGCAGCCGGCTCGCCACTCCAGTTCGGTGTCACGGCGGCGGTATTCGGCGCCGGGTGGATCGCCACCGATTTCATTGAACGGACGGCTGAGCGCGGGCAGGAGCGTTTCGCTCGGCAATGCGCCGTCGCCCGGCCAGTCCCCGGCTATCGGCCCTCCCGCGTCGTCTACGGCGGTGGCTGCGAGCATCTCTCGCGACCGGCTCCGCGCGTCATGAGCAGGCTAGCCGCCTGACGATCGCTCAGCTTTTGGTGCCGACGGTGATCAGGTCCGAGATGATCCGCGTCAAGGCCGGACGCGGGATGCGGTGCTGATCGCTGATCACGAACCCGGCGCCTTCGAACAAAGCCCTCATCTCCGCAGGTGACGCATTGTGTTGCGGTTTCCACCTATTCGCCGAGGGTGCCTGCAGCCGCGGTTGCCGCGTGCTCAGGGCCGCGACGGCCACCAACCCGCCGGGCGCCAGCACGCGGTGGAATTCGCGCAACGCCGCCGGCTGGTCGAAGAAGTGGAATGCCGATGTGGTCACCACGGCGTCGAGCGCACCGTCGTCGAAGGGCAGCTGCTCAGCCGGGCCGCGCAACCACTGCACACGGTCGGTTCTGGCACGCGCCTGGGCGAGCATGCCGTCGGACATGTCGACACCGTAGATCTCGTCGGGCTGCAGCTCGCGCGCGATCCGATCACTGAGGATGCCCGTGCCGCAGGCGATATCGGCGATCTTGCGGGCATGGTGGGCGCGCAACCGCGCAATCACCTCATCGTGCGGCGGGCGGTAAACCCACTGCTGCAGGACCGGCAGATCGTAGGCCGGAGCGAGAAAGCTCCAGAGCCGAGTGACCGCGTCGTTGAGCCCTCGTCGACTCGGTGCCGTCACGCGCTCAGCACCGAGCTGTAGTAGACGGTGTCGGCGACTGACACCGAGTCGTTCGTCTGCGGAATCGCCGCCAGCCCACCGTCCGCCAGCAGCTCACTCATCTGGGTGCCGACCGTCTGCCACCCCACGTTCTTCAGGTAGTCGGCGACGTCGTTGCGCTCACCCTCGAAACCCAGCTCCTCCCAATCCAGCTCGAAGCCGTGGTCGCGCCATTTGGCGGTGGCCCTGCGCATCATTTCTCGCGCTTTTTCGACGTCCTGCTGCGGCCGGTCCGGGATGGCTTCGACAGCTAACCTGCTGCTCTCGGCGCTCAGCGCGGAGATGTTGTCCAGCAAGCGGTCCTGAGCCTCTGGCGGCAGGTACCCGAAGAGGCCTTCCGCGATCCACGCGGTCGGGCGGCTCTTGTCAAAACCGGCATCCACCAACGCTTTCGGCCAGTCACGTCGCAAGTCAATTGCGACGGTGCGCAGGTCCGCCTGGGGGGCGGCGCCCAGCTTCGCCAGGGTGGTGGTCTTGAACTCGATCACCTCCGGCTGGTCGATTTCGAACACCGTCATGTCGGCGGGCCATTCCAGCCGGTAGGCGCGCGCGTCGAGGCCGGACGCCAGGATTACCGCCTGACGGATCCCGGCTTGCGCCGCGTCCTGAAAGAAGGTGTCGAAGAACCGGGTCCGGGCGGCCATCGCCACAGGCATGTGCTCGAGTTTCCAACCGGATTCGTGGTCGTCGACGTCGGCCGCGACAAGGTCGCCGTCGACCCATCGGGTGAAGAAGTCTACGCCCACGGCGCGAACCAGGGGTTCGGCGAACCGGTCCTCGATCAGCGGCTTGTCGGCCTTGGTCGCGATCGCCCGGGCCGCGGCGACCATCGTGGCCGTCGCGCCCACACTGGTGGCCAAATCCCAAGTGTCATTGTCCGTGCGTGGCATGCGTTTGGTCCCCTCGGTCTAAGCGATACTTAGCCAGTGTAACGACCGCAAGGGGCGATAAGTTCCCGAGCATTTCGCAGCAGGTTGCCGCGCGGCTCGGGCGTGCGGCTACCGAGCCCTACCCCGGACCGGGACCACCCGGGCCGCCAGGACCACCCGGACCACCGGGCCCGCCCGGTCCGCCGGGGCCACCCGGGCCGCCAGGACCACCGGGTCCGCCCGGCCCGTTCACGGCGGGGACCCAGGGCACGCATTGATGCAAGTCCACGCTCCACACAAACCCCACAGCGCAATTGGGGTCGGCCCGGCCGATCGCCGGCGCCGTGACTGCCGACAACATCGCCAATGCGAGGGCGAATGCGCCGAACGCCCAGACCCGTACCAACTGCTTGATTGTCATACCGGTCTCCTCCCGAGCCCGACATTCATTTTGCGACACGCAACCCATTGGCGGTGCTGTTATTCGGTAACCAGTTCGAAGACCGGGATGACCCGGTCGGTGCGCTCCTGATACTCGCCAAACCCGGGCGCCCGCTCGACGACGATCCGATAAACGGAATCGCGCTCGCCGCCAGGTAATTCGCGCACAGTCGCCGGCTTGGGGGCCCGCTGCGCGCACCGGTCGACGTCAACAGCAGCAACGGGAAGCCCTCGAACTGTCCACCCACCTTGCCCCCGTTGCGGCGGAATTCCTCGACATTGCGCTCATTGAAATCGCGCTCCGACTGCATCGCATCATCGACCATCACCCCATCCTGGCATGGGCATCCGGCCACCGAGCGGCCCAAGATTGATCGCCGTGGAATCCGGGTATCACCTGGGACATCCCATCGGGGGGGTATCCGCTTCCGTAGAAACGAAGTGAGCACGAGATGGTCGGCCGGCTGGACAGGCTGCAGCGCCAAAACCGCGTCGCGGGTGTGGTGATCGGCGTCATTTACAAATACCTCGACGATCAAGGCGGTTACCTGTCCGCCCTGATCACCTACTACGGGTTCGTGTCGCTGTTCCCGCTGTTGCTGCTGTTGACGACCGGCCTCGGGGTCATCCTGGCCGGACGCCCCGACCTGCAGGGACAAGTGCTGCACAGCACCTTGAGCCAATTCCCGGTCATCGGCAGTCAGCTACATGAGCCCGCCGGGCTCAGCGGAGGAACCGTCGCCGTGGTCGTCGGCGTCCTTGGCGCGCTTTACGGCGGTCTGGGCGTCGGGCAGGCGGTGCAGAACGCAATGGACTCGGTGTGGGCCGTCCCGAGGAACAAGCGTCCTGACCCGATTCGCTCACGCCTGCGCAGCTTGATGCTGTTGTTGGTCCTCGGCTCGGCGGCCCTCGCCGCGACCGCCTTGTCTGCCGCCGGCCAGGCCACGGGGGCGCTGGGCGCATTCGGAAAGATCGGCGTCGCACTGGTCGCCGTGGTGATCAACGCGTTGATCTGCCTGGTGGCATTTCGCGTGACGACCGCGCGAGACCTCACCTATCGTCAAGTCTTGCCGGGAGCGCTTGCGGCAGCCGTGATCTGGCAGATATTGCAGTGGGGCGGTGCCGGATACATTCGCCACACGGTCAAGACGGCCAGCGCTACCAACAGCGTCTTCGCATTGGTGCTGGGATTGCTGGCCTTCCTTTTCCTGATCTCGTCCACGCTGGTCGTGTGCGCCGAGATCAATGTCGTTCTGGTGGAAGGGCTTTACCCGCGCGCCTTGCTCACGCCCTTCACCGATGACGCGGAACTCACACCGGCTGACCGCAAGACCTACACCAAGAAGGCAAAAGCCGAGCGGGTCAAGGGCTTTCAGCGCGTTAGCGTCAGGTTCGGCGACCTCCGCCGCAAGGCGGCCGGCCCCCCGACGCCGACCATCCGCAGCCGGTCCGCAGGCTAGTCAGTCACCACGTCCGGTTTGTTGCTGCAGTTCGTCGATGAGCTCCGACGCTTGCGCCTTCGTCAAATCGTCGGAAACGTCGCGCCCTGCTTCCTGGGCCAAGGTGTGCACGTAGCTGCGCTGGGGACCGGTCATCGGTTCGTCCCCGGTCACCCACTCGGACGTCTCCTTCTCGGGATTTTCGCTTGGCGCCTGCCGGTTGTCTGTCATGTTCTTCACCTCCGCGACGAGGGATAACCATCGCACGTACGTTCGAAACATGGTGATTTGGAAGAATCGCTGCCATGTCGCGTTCCTTCGGCATCCTGGTCGAATCGCCCGCCAGCGTTGAACAGATCCATACGACGTTCGGCCGCGAGGACTACTGGCTGGCCCGCCTGAAAGCCAGCAACGCTCCCACGACGCTCGATTCGCTGGTCGTTGATACCGACGGCACCGTGACAGTCCGCGCCACCCAGCACGTGGCCCGCCAGTTAATGCCCACGCTCATTGCCAAAGCCGTCCCCGGCGAGCTGAAGATCGTCCACAGCGAGACATGGCGACCAGCAGGCGACGGCGAGGTCCGCGGGCAAATCACCGTCGTGAGCTCCGGCGGCATCGGATCGGGCCGTGCGGAAGCCTGGATGGCGCCCGCGGGCAACGGCGCGCGCCTGCGCTTCACCGTGGAGGTGGCGGTCAGAATTCCGTTGGTGGGCCGCAAATTCGAGAAATCGATGGAAGCCGACCTGACTAAGAGCATCCCCGCGCTACAGCACTTCACCAGCACTTGGATCGCCGAAAACCCCTGACGCAGCGCCGGAAGTTCGTCAGTTTTCCGATGTCGGCGACGCGGGATCGACGGCAACCAGTTCGGTGAGGCCGCTGATGGTGAGGATCGGCATCAAGATCGGATGGGCGATCAGGTGGATGTGGTTGGCGTGGGTGAACAGCGCGTTGATGGCGGCGCTGTCGAGGTATTCGACGCCACTGAGGTCGACAGTGAGCGGACCGCCGCCGGGGGACTCCCCGCTCGCGCTGGTAAGGGCCTGGACGAAGGCGTCGATGTTGCTCAGATCGATCTCCCCCGCGGCGACCAACGTCAGTTTCCCGTCGTCGCGGCGCGCGGTGTCGAGGGTGAGCAACGTGGGCATCATGTGATCCTCGCGGATAGGTGAACCGTGGTCCCGGCGGCGTCGGGGCTGATGGTGACGTCGTGCATGAGCCCTCGCATGAGAGCGATACCCCGGCCCCGATGGGGATAGCTGGCCGGTTGCGGAACCTTCCACGAGCCGGTGTCGGTGATGGTCAGCTGCACCTGGTCGACCAATGCGGTCGCGCCCAGGCTGATCGTGCCTTCCGGCTTGTCGCGGTGACCGTGCTCGATGGCGTTGGCGACGGCCTCCCCGGCGGCGACGAGCACGTTCATCGCCTGTTCCGGGTCCAGACGGGTCCGTGTCAACCAGGTGCGCAACGCGGTTCGCGCCGGGGCGAGGTGGCTGATGTCGGCGGGGAACGTCAGCTCCAGCGGCGCGGGATGGCGATAGAGCATTAGGACGACATCATCCTGGTAGCCGCCGTCGGGGGCCAGGCCGGACATGATGTCGTTCGCCAAGTCGTCGAGCGTGGACGCGCGGCCGTCCTGCACCAGCCCTGCTGCCCGGGAGATCCCCTGTCCGAGTGCGGTGCGGCGGCGTTCGACCAGCCCGTCCGTGTAGAGCAGCAGGGTCGCGCGCGCCGGCAAGGTCACCCGGGCCTCCGGGCGGGACCAGCCTGCACGTACTCCCAGCGCGATGGTGTGGCCGTCATCGAGGATCTGGGTGGTGCCGTCAGCGTTGACCAGGATGGGCGGCGGGTGCCCGGCGCTCGAATAAACCAGCTCACCGGTCTCCGGGTTGAGCACCGCGCAGACGGCGGTGGTGCACTGGGCGCCTGGCAGCCGCGCGGCGAAGCGATCCATCCCGGCAAGAGCGGCGCCGGGGCTCGGGTTCTCGAACAGCAACGCGCGGCAGGCGCTGCGCACCTGACCCATTACGGTGGCGGCGGCGAGGCCATGCCCCACACAGTCGCCGACGACCATTGCGATGCGCCCGTCCTCCAGGTCGACGACGTCGTACCAGTCACCGCCCACCTGCAGAGGCCGGCTGGCGGCCTGATAGCGGACCGTGAAACCGTGCGGCAGATCGGCCGGGCCGAGGATCGCGTGTTGCAGCGCCAGGGCGGTCTCGCGCTGCTGGTCGACCTGATGGACCCGCTGCAGCCCCTGGCCGAGCCGGCCTGCCAACACCGTGAGCAAAGTTTGGTCCTCGAGGGTGAACGCGCGTCGCTCGGCCAGATCGATCCAGACGACGAGCACGCCCTCGGGGTGCTGCAGCGCGATGCCGGCCGTCCCGGCTTCCCCCGTGCTGGTGGTGAGCAAGTCACCGTCGCGCAATGCGCTGAGCATCTGTTGGGTACGGGGCGGCAGGTCGCCCCACTGCGCGGGCTCGCCGACCGACACGACCTGCGGCGCGCCATAGGCGGTTCCCGTGGAGGAACTGGGGGTCGGAAAGGTGACGGCCAGAACGCGGCGGGCCCGCCACAAACGGCGCAATTCCTCGGCGGCGGCGTTCACCGCGTCGTCGACGGTGTCCGCCTGGGCGAGTTCCTGGTTGAGCGCGTGTTCACGACCCGCCGCCAACGCCAGGGCGATAGCCGCGTGCCGGGCGAAGTCGCTGACGAGCTCGAGGTAATCGTTGCCGAATGGCGACTGCTGGGGGTCGCGGGCGACGGCGATGACGCCCAGCACCGCGCCGTCCGCGATCAGCGGCATGACGATCGCCGAGCGTTCACCGACGTCGGTGAATCCCTCGATCGGATATTGAAAGGATTCGGTGATCAGCGGTAGCCCGCGCCGCGCGACACCGCCCGTGGTGGAGCCGTCCATCGGCACCTGGCGACCGATCACCGCCGAGGAGTACCGCCCCGCCGTCGCAGCCACCACCAGGGTGTCAACCTCGTCGGCGGGCAGATCGGGTTCTTTCGGAACCAGCAAAATCGCCTGTTCGGCGCCGGCCAACTCCAGCGCCCGGTTCACGATGAGTTGCAACGGCCCGGTCTGGGGGTCGCCCGACAGCAGCGCGGTGGTGATCTCGCGGCTGGCCTTCGTCCATCTGGCCGTCTCACGTTCTCGCTCGAACAGGCGCGCGTTGTCGATGGCGGCCGCCGCGGCCGTCGCCAAGGCTCGCACCGCGGCCGCCTGGGAGTCGGAGAAGACTCGGCCGGTCCGGTCGTCGGCGAGGTAGAGGCTCCCAAAGTCCGCGCCGCGCACGGTGATCGGTAATCCGAGGAGGGCCCGCAAGGGCGGATCGTGGGCCTGCAGCTTGGCGGCCTGCGGATGAGCACTCACATCCTCGAGGCGGAGACCCTCACCGACCGGCAGATCGCCGAGCCGCCGGGCCGTGTCGTCATCGATTCCCGCGCGGACGAAAGTGGCCAGGGCGCCGTCGGCAGCGCGGATACCCAGGGCAGCGTAGCGGGAGCCGGTCAGCTCCAACGCCCCCTTCACGATCCGGCGCAACGTCACGTCCAGGTCCAGATCAGAACCGATTTCGCTGATGACCCGCACCAGTTGTTCCATCTGGTCGCGGGCCTCGACCAGCTCGTCGAGCTGCTCATGAATCTGGCTCACCAGCTCACGCCGGCCATGCCAGGTGAACGCCGATCCACCCCCTTCGTTGCCCATGGATACAAACCTAACTGCTCACAGTCGTAAGCATTCCAGTGGCGGTGACTTCGGGCCTGGACGCGACGGCTTTACCCGATCTTGACCGTCCATTGAATCCCCCCACCGACGATGGCTGATGTGAGTACGCTTCCATCGGTGGAACTGGGGGTTTTGGGACCTCTCCAGGTCCGGCTGGACGGGGCGCCCGTCGCTATCCCGGGCGCCAAACCGCGCGCAATCCTTTCCATGCTCGGGCTGCACGGCGGTTCGGTCGTGGCGGCCGACACGCTCGTCGAGCTCCTCTGGGGCGAGGATCCGCCACGCACCGCAGCGAAGGCCCTGCAAACCCACATCTCCACGTTACGTCGCACCCTGGGTGACGGCTTCGTTCTGACGGCGGGCGCGGGCTGGACTTTGGCCGAGACCCAGGTGGACGCGGCGCTCTACAAATCGGCCGCCCGACTGGGACGCGACGCCGCGGCGGCCGGCGACACCAGCCAGGCAGTGGCCCGCTTCGAGGAGGCGCTCGCCCTGTGGCGCGGGATCCCCGAGCTGCCCGACGGCCGACGGGGAACCTCCGAGAAAACGCGATGGATCGAGGGACACGCCGCGCTGGTGGAGGATCGGGCCGATGCGCTGCTCGCGACGGGCCGGGCCGGGCCGCGGAGATCATCGGCGAGCTCGAGGCCGCAGTGGCCGATGCGCCGCTGCGCGAGCGGCGCTGGGGCCAGCTGATGCTCGCGCTGTATCGCGCCGGCAGGCAGGGCGAGGCACTCGGCGCGTACCAGCGTGCGCGTGCGCTGCTCGCCGATGAATTGGGAGTCGACCCGGGACCGGACCTTCGCCGGCTGGAGGCCGCGATCGTCGCGCAGGATTCCGCGCTGGAAACGCCTGCCGCACAACAGCTCCCGTCCGTGACTCGCGCCGTGACGTTTCTGCTGACCGACATCGAAGGGTCGACGGCCGCATGGGAGGGAGACGCCGGGGCCATGGCGGTGGCGCTGGCACGACACGACGAGCTCGTCGAACAGGTCGTGACGTGCCGAGGCGGTCGGCTGATCAAGACGCGCGGCGAGGGCGACGCCACATTCTCGGTTTTCGAGCGGCCGTCGGCGGCCGCCGCCGCGGCCATCGAGCTTCAAGATGCGATCGTCCACGAGCCCTGGGCGCTACGGGAGCCCATGCGTGTTCGCGTGGCTTTGCACACCGGGGAGGTCGAATTTCGCGACGGCGACTACTTCGGGCGCGCGGTCAACCGCGCCGCCCGCCTCCGGTCGCTGGCAACCGGTGGCCAGATCCTGTGCTCGGGTGCGACGGCGGAGCTCGTAATCGACTCGCTGCCCGATGACGTCGTGCTCGCCGACCTGGGCACGCGCCAGCTGCGCAATCTTGCGCGCCCCGAACACGTTTTCGAACTCCAACTGCAGACCACCCTGCTCGACCATCCGGTGAATTCGATCGACCTGCCTCTGGAACGCCCGAGCCTGCCCCCCGTACTTGCCGGCCCAGGGCCGTTCGTCGGGCGCGGGCACGAGCTTGAGCGACTGTCGTCGGCGTGGCAGACCGCGCTCGCCGGCGGCACCAACGCGATGCTGATCGCGGGCGAACCGGGTGTCGGTAAGACGCGCCTGGCCGGCGAATGGTCGCGACAGGCTTATGACCAAGGCGCTCTGGTCATTTACGGCCGATGCGACGAGGACCTCGGCGCGCCGTACCAGCCGTTCGCGGAAGCCCTGCGTTCGCTGGTGCCATGCCTCGGTGCGGGTGGGCTCCGTGGGATGCGCGGCGTGGAGGCACTCCTCACACTCGTGCCCGGGCTGGCCGACCTGCTTCCCGATCTGGCCACGCCGACCCGTGCCGACCCGGACACCGAACGCTACGCACTTTTCGACGCCGTCGTCGCGCTGTTGGCCATGGCCTCGGCGAGCGCGCCGGTCGTCCTGATCCTCGACGACCTGCACTGGGCGGCCAAGCCCACGCTCCTGTTGTTGCGGCATCTCCTGCGTTTCGGCGAACACGCTCGCATGCAGATCATCGGCACATACCGCAGCACGGACCTCGACCGCTCCCACCCCCTGGCGGCGATGCTCGCCGACCTCCACCGCGACGGCACGGCCAACCGGCTCAGCCTGAGCGGCCTCGACGAGGACGACGTGACCGCCTACGTCGCCGAGGCGGGCTACAACGACGAAGAGCTCGCCCGGGCATTGGCGTCCGTCACGGGTGGCAATCCGTTCTTCCTCATCGAGGCCCTGCGCCACGTGGATGAAAGCGGTGGACGCTGGGACCAGAGCACCCTGCCACAAGGGGTGCGCGAGGCGGTGAGTCGCCGGCTTTCGCGGCTTCCAGCGCAGGCGAACAAGGCGCTTGCCGCGGCCGCCGTCGTCGGCAGCCGGTTCGCCTTGGATCTGGTGGAACGGGTGGTAGAGGACGACCTGGTCGACGCGTTCGACGAGGCGTGCAAGGCCGGCATCGTCATCGAAGAGCCCGGCGGTCGTTACCGGTTCAACCATGCGATCGTCCGGCAGTCGCTGCTGGCCGAGTTGCCGTCGGTGCGGCGCATGCGACTGCACCAGCGCATCGCCACAACGTTGGAAAGCGAGCCCGGCGCCGACGACGAGCTGCTCGCCGAACTGGCGTACCACTACTTCGAGTGCGCGTGGGCGGGGAACGCGGCGAAGGCGGTCGAATACTGTCGGCGTGCCGCGGACCAGGCGATGGCACGGCTCGCCTATGAAGGCGCCGCCGACCTCTACGACCGCGCCCTGCACGCACTCGAGGAGATCGACGAGGAGTTGCCCGATCGCGACGACCAGACGGCCGAGTTGTTGATGGCGCGTTGCGAGGCCCTGCTGGCCGCGGGTGATGTGGTTTCGGCGGCGGGCGCGGTGGCCCAATTGCAGAGCGCCACCGCCGGTTCGGCGCAGCTAGCCGCGTGGGCCACCTGCTTCGACGGCCAACTCTCGATGCTGACCCACCCGGAGCGACTGGACGACGTCGCGGCCGCGGTCGGCGCGGCCGCCGAAGAGCTGGCCCGACTCGGCGACGCCGCCGGAGAAGCCATGGCACACACCGTTCGTGCCGGATGCCTCGCACGGCTGGGAAGAATCGGCGACGGCGAAATCGCTCTGGACGACGCCCTTTCAGCGGCGCGGCGCGCGCGTGAACACCGCCGGGTGAACGCGGTTCTGGCGAACGCACCGCTTGCGGCGCTGTGGGGCCCGAACCCCGTTCCACGCGCGGGCGGGCGATGCCTGGACGTGGTGCGGCTGCTCCGAATCACTACGGACTCACCGGCGGTCGAAGCGACATCGACGCGGTGCCAAGCGGTGTTGGAGGCTTTCCGTGGTCGGGCGGCGGCGGCGCGACGGATGATCGACTCGGCCCGGCGCACGGCCACCGAGCTCGGACTGCGCCATTCTCTTATGGAGGTCGAGCAGTTCGCCGGGATCGTCGAGCTGGTGGTCGACGAGCCTGCGGCGGCCGAGCCACACTTGCGCAAGGCCTACAACGGCTTTCGTCGCATGGGCCTCGACGCCGATACCGCCGAGACCGCGGCGTTGCTGGGCCGCGCGTGTCTCGCGCTCGACCGCGATGCCGAAGCGGATGAATTGAGTGCCGAGAGTGAGCGTCTCGCCGGTCACGCGCTGAAGGCGTCGATCGCCTGGCGCACGCTTCGGGCGCGCCTGCTGTCGCGGCGCGGTGATCACGACGAGGCTCGGCGAGTCGCCGAGGAAGCCGTCGGGCTCGCCGAACGCACCGACGCGCTGGTGGATCATGGCGATGCGTGCCTGACGCTGGCGACGGTTTTGGGTGCGGCCGGTGAAATCATGGGTGCGCGGGCGGCGGCGGAGCGGGCCGCCGAGTTGTACGAGCGGAAAGGCGCTGCGGCGCTTGCCGAAAAGGCACGCGACGTGCTGGGCGCGAGCACCCCTTCACCGGTCCCGCCCAAAACGCCGAACGTTGAACCGACCAACGCGTGCGTGCAAACGGGCAGCCGGTTGATCGATGCCGTCAATCGGGAGGCATGGGCGGAAGTAGCTCAGCTACTTGGCCCTTACGTATCGACCGAGAGCCGCCGGAAGATCGTCGGCTTTTCTCGTATCGACGTCCCGTCGAGTCAGTGGCCGCAGGACATGAGGCGCTACCTGGAGACGGGCATGGTGCGCTACCGCCACACGGCTCTCGCCGTGCGTGGCGAACGTCTCGCCCTCAGCCGGCTGGAGATCGGGACGAAAGATCTGACTTCGGGAGCACCGCAGGACGAGATGCTCCAGGTGATCGGCATCGACGAGCAAGGCCGAATGGCGCTTCAGGTGAAGTTCGATGTCGAGGACATCGACGCCGCTATGTCAGAGCTCGAAGCCCGATTCGAGGCGGAGCGCCCGATTCCGCGTCGGCTAGAGAATAAGGCGGCGCGCGTATTCGAGCACGTCTGGTCTCACTTCGCGGCTCGCGACTGGGACGCACTGGCCGACACCGTGGCCGATGACTTTGTCGGCATCGACCACCGGCGGGTCGTCAGTGCCGAGACTCAACACAGCCGAGATGACGTGGTCAGAGACTTGCAGGCGGCGGCTGACGTCGGCGTCACGATCTCGATGGTCAGCGCCGTGGCGATCCGCGGGGAGCATCTCGTCCTCGCACGTGTTCGCGCGGCAGGCCAAGACCCCAAAGCGATTCAAAACGACGCGCTCAACGTCGTCGAGATCGACGCCGACGACCGGATCGCGAACGTCTTCACATACGACGTCGAAGAGATCGGGGGCGCCATCGCCCAGCTCGATGCCCGTTACCTCGCCGGCGAAGGTGCGCCCTATGCGGCCACGTGGCAGGTCGTCACCGGAACCTTCGCCTCGATCAGCCTGCACGAGTTCCCCGCTCTGGCCCCCGACTGCGCAACGATTGACCATCGCCACGTCGCAGCGTTCGCACCTGGCGAGCTGCCCGCATACATCCGCGCCGGGTGGGACATCGGCCAAAACATCACCTCCTACGTCGGCGGCGTACATCGATTGAACGACCTGGGAGCGGTCGTCTCCTACGTGGCGTATGGAAATTCGCACGAAGGCTTTGACGGTGAGTGGCACGAAGTCGCCCTGGTCACGGTCGAAGGGAGCATGGTCAACCGCTGCGAGTTGTTCAACGACGCCGACTTGCAAACCGCGATCACGCAATTCGATCAGTTGAGCCGCCCAGCACCGCTTCTCGAAAATGCGGCAAGCCAAGCGTACGAGCGCTTCCGAACGTACTTCGCCGCACGCGACTGGGCCGCTATGGCCAAGCTACTAACCGCGGATACGGCTGTCGACGACCATCGACGGGTCGTCAACGCCGAAACCCGGCACGGTCGTGACGTCGAAATCGCGAATATGCGGGCCTTCGCCGAAATTGGGGTCACGACAAGTACGGCGGATGTCATCGCCACTCGAGGCGAACGACTTGTCCTGTGCCGGACGCGTATCTCGCGCGAAGATTACCCATCTGGGGGATTTAGCATCGAGATGCTCATTATCGTCGAGACCTCCGCCGACGAACGGATACTGGCACGCGTTGCATACGACCCAGACGACATCGACGCCGCGATGGCGGAGCTCGACGCGCGCTATCTCGCCGGGGAAGCGGCAACCCATGCGCATTTGTGGACTGCCATGTCCGCGGCCTACGCCGCGATCAACCGACGTGAAATCCCGCCTATAACCGGCGATTTCAAAAATCAGGACCACCGCCGCGGAGCGGCTTTCGCATCCGGTGACATGATCGAATACCTACGTGCCGGATGGGATCTCGACCAAGACATCCATTTCTACATCGAGGCCGTGCATCGCCTGAGTGACCTCGGAGCGGTCGTCACTCATAACGGGTATGGGACGTCACGCGACGGCTTCAACGCCGAGTGGCGGGAGGTCATGCTCTTTACGGCTGATGGTGATTTGTTCAGCCGCTGCGAGGTATTCGACGAGGCAGACCTGGATTCGGCGATCGCATCGTTCGACCAACTCATCCCCCCGGCGCCGCGGCTGGAGAACGCGGCAAGCCGAGTGGGTGAGCGGTATCTAGCGTGTTTTGCCGTCAGCGACTGGGACGCCATGGCTGAGTTGCTGGACGACAACTTCGTGAATGACGATCGCCGCCGCGTGGTGGGCGCCGGACCACGACATGGTCGAGACGCCCAGAACGCCGACATGCGGACCGTCGCCGACCTGTGGACCGCAACCGTGGCTACAACGGTCGTAGCGACTCGCGGCAAGCGCCTTGCCCTCATGCGCCTACGCTTCGGTGACGGTAATCAAGGGCCCGATGCCTTTCTCACAGACGTCTTCGGCGTGCTCGAAATCAACGCTACCGTGCAGATTTCCGCGGTCGTCTTCTTCGATACCGACGACGCCGGCGCCGCGTTCGAAGAACTTGATTCCCGTTACCTCAATGGCGAAGCGGCTACGCACTCGCGGGCTTGGTCAGTCATCGTGGATAGCTATGCCGCATTGAACCGGCACGAACTACCGCCGACCACACCGGATTTCGCGAGCATCGATCACCGCCAAGGGACGGCTTACGCCCCCGGTGAGCTGATTGAATATGTCCGCGCCGGATGGGATCTCGATCAGAGAATTCAAACCTACCCAGAGGTGGTGCATCGGCTGAGCGACGTGGGAGCGGTCTACACCCACGTCGCGCATGGGACGTCGCACGAGGGCTTCGACGCTGAGTGGCGAGGGATCAGCCTTGTGACGGTGAACGGTGACCTTGTCAGCCGCTCCGAAGTTTTCGACGAAGCGGACATTGATGCCGCGCTAGCGAGATTCGAACAAATCAGCCAGCCGGCGCGAAATTTGGCGAATGCGACGACCCGCGTGGTCGAGCAATTTCTCGCGCGCTTCGCGGTCCGCGACTGGAAGGCAATGTCAGAATTACTGGCCGACGACGTTTCCTCAGACGACCGCCGCTCGGTCGTCAACGCCGGGATCCAACGTGGCCGAGATGCCGAGATGGCGAACTGGCGGGCCAGCGGTGACGTCTGGAGCACTGCCGTGGCGTCGACCGTTGCAACTCGTGGTGAGCGTCTCGCGCTCTTTCACTTCGACTTCGCCAGCCAGGACCAACAACGGGAGGCATTCCAGGGCGCGGCCCTCGCCGTCATCCAAACCGGCGACGACAATCGACTCGCGGCAGCTGTCGTATTCGACACCGACGACATGGACGCAGCCTTCACTGAGCTCGATGCCCGATACACCGCCGGCGAAGCGACCCTCTACGCGCGCACATGGTCTGCCATCGCGGCGAGTTACGCCGCAATCAGCCGCGGCGAACTCCCCTCTACGACAACGGACTTGGTTGACGTCGACCATCGCCGAGGGGCAGCGATGGCACCGGGTGAACTCATCGCATTCCTCCGCAGCGCGTTGGATCAGACTCCTAATCTGACGATCCGCATCGCAGCTGTGCATCGTCTCAGTCGATACGGCGCGGTCATCGCCCACACTGCGGCTGGGACCTCCCCAGAAGGGTTTGACGCCGAGTGGCGTGAGATCAGCATTTTGACGGTTGATGGTGACAGGCTCAATCGTTGCGAGGTCTTCGACGAGACGGACCTGGACGCCGCACTCGCCCGGTTTGAAGAGCTCGATTTACAGGAACAAGGGCTGGAAGATCCAGTGAACCAACGCTTCCTGGCGCACTTTGCTGCCCGCGACTGGGACGCCATGGCCCAGCTGTTTGCCGAGGGCTATTCCCTTGACGATCGCCGCCAGGTCGTGAATGCCGGGGTTCGACACGGTCGCGATGCCGCGATCGAAGATCTACAGGTGTCCGCGGATGTCGGGCTCTTGGCGAACATGACCTCGGAAATCATCGCGACCCGAGGCGAACGCCTCATCCTCACCCGCGTCAAAGCGTCGGGCCGTGACCATCCCGCGATTCACCTCGACGTCCTTCAAGTCGTTGAGCACAACGGCGAACAGGTAATGGCGGACGTCGTGTTCGACCCTGACGACATCGTCGCCGCATTCGAAGAACTCGAAAACCGTTACCTCGCAGGCGAAGCAGCCCTCCACGCGCACACCTGGTCGGTCATTGCGGGAACCTACGCCGCCTTCAACCGGAACGAACTCCCCGTGACAGACTGGGCCGCCATCGACCACCGGCGAGGCACACCCTTCGCGCCCAACACCATGATCCAGTCCATCCGCGCCGTCTGGGATCTCACCCCAAACCTCGAGATCCGCATCGAGGCGGTCCATCAGCTCAGCAAGCTCGGGGCGGTCATCACCCACACTCAACATGGGACCTCGTCTGACGGCTTTGACGCCGAGTGGCGACAAATCCAACTTCTCACTGTCGAAGGCGAGCTAGTCAACCGCTGCGAAATATTCGATGAGGCCGACCTGGACGCTGCCCTTGCTCGATTCGACGAATTGAGCCGTCCCACGCAGCGGGTGGAGAACGCAGCGAGCCGAGCGGAAGACCGACTCTTTGAGCGTTCGGCGGCCGGCGATTGGGCGGCGATCGCCGAAATCCTGGCCGGCGACAGTTTTGTCGAGGATCGCCGTCGGGTGGTGAATGTCGGTGTCTGGGACGGTCGCGATGCCGTGATGGCAAACATGCGAGCTCTGGCCGAGGGCCTCGCGCAGGTGACGCTGACGGTCATTGCGACCCGTGGGGAGCGCCTCGCCCTCATTCTTATTCGCTCGTTCAATACCGACTTAGGGCGCGGGGAATTCGTCATCGAGATGCTGGGAATCGTCGAGACCGACGCCGACGGGCGGATTGCGGCTCACGTCTTTTTCGACGTCGACGACACCGATGCCGCTTTTGATGAGCTCGATGCTCGATATGTCGCCGGTGAGGCGGCCGCCTACGCGCGGACGTGGTCGGTCATCGCCGGTTCCTATGCCGCGATGAACCGGCGCGAGCTATTTCCAACGACGCCGGATTGGGTGAACATCGATCACCGACGACCGGGCATCATCGAGGAAGGAGGTCTCAACGCATCCCTGCTCTCCTTGTGGCAACTGACGACGGACCTTACCTTCCGCATCGAGACCGTGCATCGGTTGACTGACCTTGGAGTTGTTTGCTCGCATGTGGCGCATGGCGTTTCGCAGGACGGCTTCGACGCCGAGTGGCGAGGGATCGAAGTTCAGACCGTCGACGGTCACCTGATCGACCGTTGCGAAATTTTCGACGAAACGGATCTCGAGGCCGCGCTCGCAAGGTTCGATGAGCTCGCCTGCGGTGACTGAGACGGTGCCACAACGACAACCGCTTTATCTGCTAGCAGACAGTCAGCTGCTGTTCTGGAGGCGGGGGGACCGACTGCTCCTCGAGGGATCCCTCGATGGACTGGCGCGGGACATACCGCTTAGCGCGGCGTATATCGGTGCCTCCAACGGGGACCGCCCTGAGTACTACGGGATTTTCGAGACGGCAATGGATGCGATTGGAATCACCGACCGCCGCATGATTCATTCGTCCTTCGGCTCCGACGACCGCGCCTTCCTCGAGCGTGCCCGGTTGATCGTCCTCGCGGGTGGCGATGTGCGACTCGGCTGGGACACGTTCGAGAAAGCCGGCATGAAAAATGTGATCCTGCGCAGACACGCCCAAGGGGCGGTCCTGGTGGGCATCTCGGCCGGCGCGGTCCAGCTCGGACGCTATGGAATGGTCGAGGCACCGGAGCCTTCGGTGCCCGGGCTGCTCGATATGTTCAACCTCGTACCCCTGGTGGTTGACGCGCATGACGAGCGAGGCGGGTGGGCGCGGCTATCTCGGACCGTGGAACAGCTAGCGGGATCGGCCGGCGGGCTCGGAATCCCGTCAGGTGCCGGAGTCATGGTGCACGCAGACGGCACTATCGAGCCCCTCCGTCATCCGGCGCATGAGTTCCGTTTCGAGGGCGGCCGCGTCACGCACTCGCTGTTGCGCGCCGAAGATGGCAGCTGATTTTCGGACATCGCAAAGGAACTCGCCACCTCGGTGCCCCGGCCTCTTGCCCGGGGCACCAAGTGTGGTGACGGTTGGCCGTTGTACTAGTGACTTTCGGCCCGAGCAACGAACCCGGTCGGTGTCCAGAGTTAACACCATGCTAACCGCAGGTAATTGCCGCATAAAGGAGCCAGCTATGTTCTTCGCACATCTGACCCCGCGTCGGCTACTAGTCGGGGCAATCGGTGCTGGCGCAATTACCGGCACGCTTCTATGTGGCACCGCGGCGACCGCCGTGGCTGACCCCCCGCCTCGGCCCCCCGGCTGCACGGCAGCGGATGTAGCCGGCGTCGCGTCTGGTGTGGCGGCGGCGCTCTCGGGCTACCTGTTCACGCATCCGGACCTGAACGGGTTCTACACCGGCCTCCAAGATCGTCCCAAAGACCAGATCCGCGACGACGTGCAGCAGTACTTCAGCGCCAACCCCGAGGAGCAAGCCGATCTCGAAAACATCCGGCAGCCACTGGCTGACATCAGGCAGCGTTGCCAGTGGACACCGCTGCTCGGGCAGGGCGGCGCGACCCCTTGAGCGACGAGAACAAGCACGCCCAAAACTTGCCACCGGTCAGAGTGAGGAGATCCCGATGAACGGGTGGGTGCGGCCTTGGACGGCAGGGGCGATCGCAGTATTGACCCTTACCGCGATCCCTGAGATGTATGCCGCCGTCGAGCCTTCCGGTGTGGCCAACGCCGACGTCTGCGCAAGCGTCGGCAGGCGTGTCTCCGTGAGCGGGTGCACCAACGTTGCCGATACGATCAACGCCAACGTCCCGCCACCGGACGCGTATGCACCGCTGCCGCAAGACTTTCCGCCCCCGCCGCCCCCGGTGAATGTTTGCGTCGGAGCCGGCCGGCGAGTTCATGTAAGCGGATGCTTCTGAAACGGCGGCTGCTATACCGTTCACCGCTTAGACGCTGTGCCTCGACCTCGCCGCGTGCGGTGCCCTGCTAACACGTCAGCATTCGCCAACGATTGGGCCTTAGCGGCCAGGGTGGACGCCCTGTTGGCATGGGCGACCGCTTCGGTGCCGTTTGTTGGTTGCTTGCCGTGCGCCGCCGCCAAATGCCGATTCGCTTCTTCGACCCTGGTTTGGGCCTCGGTGCCGACGCTCGCGCGATGTCGGGCGACGTAGTCGGAGACCTGCCGCAATCTGCCGTCCGCCATCGATAACGCCTGCTCCAATGAATAGTCATGCCCTCCAACGTGCCCATCGGTAGGGCTGACCCGTCGGCGGCGTCGCGCACGGTAGAGCATGAAAACCACCACGATGACGACCGCGAGGACGATGACGCCGATCGCGATCGGCACCCAGATCGGCTTTGCAGGCTTTGACGAGGTTGCCGATCGGTCCAACCCGTCAGCGGCGGCGACCGCAGCGCCACTCCAGTCTTTGGCGGCAATCGCCGGTTCAATTCGTTTGCTACGAAGACTGATCAGCTCGGCTGCTGTGAGGCCCTGAACCGGCGGCGGCACCGTGAATGCGTACAGCTTGGTGTTCGTGGCCACGGCCAGCAGCGCGTCGTGGTCGCCCATCGCGCTAGCGTCCCGGGTGCGGTCAGCCCAGTTTTCGGGTTTGAACCTGGAAAAGTTGTCGACGTAGACCACCCACAGTTGGATGTGCTGATCGCGGTAAAGCCGGTCGATTGCCGAGCTGACCGCTGCCCGAGCGGAATCCGTCAACACCCCGGTGCTGTCAGTGATGTGATCCGTGAGTTTGGACGGCGGTTGTGCGCCGGCCGGGCTTGCCGACAGCAGCCCCGCTGTGAGGATTGTCAGGATCACACCCGCCAGGCGAACAACCCGCATACGGGTAATTTAGCCGTCATTCGCGGAAAGGCGGACAACTGCAGCTCACGAAATGATCGGGCCGAGGAAAACACTAGGCCGTGGGGGCTTGCGCTGGCATGGTGGCGTTTCGTGCGGGTGTGGCTGAGTGGCTAGGCAGCGGCCTGCAAAGCCGTATACACGGGTTCGAGTCCCGTCACTCGCTCGGAGAAAGCCGGGTCAATCGACGAGGCGGGCATCGCCAGGCATGCCTTCAAGCCTGAACGGGAAGGGGGCTAGAACTGTTCCGGCACGGCGTCGAGGTAGAACCATCGGCCGGCGCGGCGCTCGAAACGACTGCGCTCGTGAAGGCTGCCGACGCGGCCCGCGGACTCGAACTGGGCCGTGAATTCCACCTCCCCGTGATCGTCGTCCGGACCACCCGCGACCGCGTCGATCACGTTCAGGCCAATCCAGGTGGTGCCCGGGTCAATCGTCACATCGGCCGGGCGCGTGCGCGGGTGCCATGTGCGGTAGAGGTAGTCGGCGTCTCCGTGGGCGAATGCCGAATACCGCGATCGCATCAATTCCTCTGCCGACCGGGCCTGCGACTCACCATGATGAAACGGCCCGCAACAGGCCAGGTAGCTTTTGTGAGTGCCGCACGGGCACGGTTCGTTCATAGCAAGAGCCTGGCAGACGTTACGGTGCCTCCCCCATCGGCGCAGCACCCGCCGCGTCTTGCAGTATCTGCTGCAATTTGTCGAGCGGGTCGCCTCCTGCGGGATCAAGCCGCCGTGGTGGGATCTCCCGGCCGTCGGGTGCGACGGCGGCGAGTGTTCTACTCGGCGCCGGTCACCGCCGTCGCGCTGCTGGTTACCGTCAAGCTGTTTTCCGTT
>NZ_LZSZ01000138.1:0-20563 GCF_001665645.1 Mycobacterium sp. 852002-30065_SCH5024008
TTGCGTTCGTCGGCAGCGTCAGATGTGTATAAGAGACCGGCTATGGCCCGCCACCCGGATACGGCCCGCCACCGGGATACGGGCCGCGGCCCGCTTGGCAATACAGTCCGCCGCATCTGGTTCCGGGAGCGGTCAAACCCGGCATCATCCCGCTGCGCCCGCTGACCCTGGGCGACATCTTCAATGGCGCGGTCGGCTACGTCCGCGCCAATCCGAAGGCGGCTTTGGGCTTGACCGCCATCGTGGTGGTGGTCATCCAGATCGTCACCAAGGCCGCCGTTTTCGGACCGTTGGCGGCCTACGGCAGGCTGACGACCGATCACGCCAAGGAGCTGACCACCGGGGTCGTCGGCGCGTGGTTGACGTCGATGGGCGCCGGCGTGCTGGTCGCCTGGCTGGGCGGCATGCTGCTGTCCGGGATGCTCACCGTCATCGTCGGCCGGGCGGTGTTCGGGTCGCCGATCACCATCGGCGAGACGTGGGCCAAGATCCGTGGGCGCCTGGTGCCGTTGCTCGGTCTCGCGGTGCTCGAAGGCGCGGTGATGGCGGTCGTCGCGGGGCTGGCGGCGGTGATCGTCGCGGTGCTGGCGGCCATCGGCAACCCCGCGGCGGCGGTCGTCCTGGGCCTGCCGCTCGCGCTGGCCGTGATCGCGTTGCTGGTGTTCCTGTACACGGCGGTGTTGTTTGCACCCGTGTTGATCGTGCTGGAGCGGCTACCCGTCCTTGACGCCATCACCCGATCGTTCGCCCTGGTCCGCGGCGGCTTCTGGCGGGTGCTGGGCATCCGGCTGCTGACGCTCGTGGTGACATCCGTCGTCGGGGGCGCGGTCGCCGTGCCGTTCAACATCGTCAGCCAGTTCTTCGTGATCACCTCGTCTACCGCGGCTTTCCTCATCAGCACCGTGGTCGCGTCGGTGGGCGCGGCGATCGGCGAGATCATCACCGCCCCTTTCAACGCGGGCGTCATCGCGCTGCTGTACACCGATCGCCGGATGCGCGCCGAGGCATTCGATCTGGTCCTGCAGACCGGTGCCGCCGGCGGACCGTACGCGGCCGGCTCCACCGATAACCTCTGGCTGACGCGGCCGGCCTGAGGACGAGTGAGACAGTGCCCTCCATCGACATCGACCGCGATGCCGCGCACCAGGCCGCCCAGGACGAGCTGAACAAACCGATCTACTCCAAAGGCTCGGCCGAGGAGCAAATAGCCGAATGGCTCAACGAGACGATCTACCGTCTGTTGCAGAAGACTGCCTCGCTGCCGGGTGGATGGCTCACGGCAACGGTGCTTTTCATCATGCTCGGGATCGCGCTGGCGTTCGCCGTCCACATCGCGCGGCGCACCATGCGCACCAGGCGGGGTGGCGACTACCAGTTGTTCGAAGCCGCGCAGCTCACCGCGGCCCAGCATCGCGCGACCGCCGAAAACTATGCGGCGCAGGGTGAGTGGGCCGCGGCGATTCGTCATCGACTGCGGGCCGTCGCCCGTCAGCTCGAGGAGACCGGCGTGCTGAACCCGGCACCCGGCCGTACCGCCAACGAGCTGGCCTCCGACGCCGGCGCCGCACTGCCCCATCTGGCCGGCGAATTATCGCAAGCCGCAACGGCTTTCAACGACGTCACCTACGGCGAACAACCCGGAACCCAGGGCGCGTATCGGATGATCGCCGACCTCGACGACCACCTGCGGTCCCGCTCGGCGGCCGTGCTCGCGGGGCGGGCGCAGCCCACCGCCTCCGACTCGTGGGCGCAGGTGCGGTGATGGCGACCATCGGGCGTCCCGAAGCCGCCGGCCCGACGCCGATGCAGCGCTGGCGGTCCTGGCGCTGGGTCATCCTCGCCCTGGTCGTGCTCGCCGTCATCGCCGGCGTCGATGCCTACCTGACCGCGCCGCGGCCCGGCGCCCGCATGGATCCGGCATCGACGGGTCCCGACGGAACCCATGCGCTGGTTGCCCTCCTGCGCGGCGGCGGCGTCGACGTGGTGGTCGCCGACGGCATCGCCGACGTGGAACGGGCGGCGCGGCCCGACGCGCTGATCCTGGTGGCGCAAAGCCAATATCTGACCACCCCGCTGCTGGACCGGCTGGCGAAGGCGCCCGGCGATCTGCTGCTGGTGGAGCCGACGGCGCGCACCCGCGAGGCAATGCTGCCCGGCCTGCGCGTCTCGGCGGCCGGCACCCTCGATACCGATCCAGATTGCACGTTGCGCGAGGCCACTCGGGCCGGTCCGGTGCGATTCGGGCCCAGCGACACCTACCGCGCCACCGACGGCCGGGCGATGACCCGTTGCTACGACGGTGCGTTGGTTCGCTTCCGCGACGGCGGGCGGACGATCACGGCGGTGGGCAGCACCGACTTCCTGACCAACGGCGCCCTGCTGCAGGCGGGTAACGCCGCCCTGGCGATGAACCTGGCGGGCGCTCGGCCCCGGCTGATCTGGTACGCGCCCCACCGCGTCGAGGGCGAATCACCGCCGCCCGGCTCGGTTGGCGACCTGATCCCGCAGAACGTGACGTGGATCGTCTGGCAGCTGTGCCTGGTTGTGCTGCTGGTCGCCCTGTGGCGGGGCCGTCGGCCCGGTCCGCTGGTCGCCGAGGAGCTCCCCGTCGTGGTGCGCGCTTCGGAGACCGTGGAGGGCCGCGGCCGGCTGTACCGTTCCCGCCGGGCGCGCGACCGCGCCGCCGCGGCACTGCGCACCGCCACGCTGCAGCGGCTGGTGCCCCGGCTGGGTCTGAGCATCGCGGCGCCGCCGCCGGCGGTGGCGGCCGCGGTGGCCGGGCGAAGCGGGGCCGACCCGGCATTCGTCTCCTACCAGCTGTTCGGACCGCCCCCGGCGACCGACCACGACTTGCTACAACTTGCCCGTGCGCTCGACGACATCGAAAGGCAGGTCACACGGACGTGACGCAACCATCTACCGCCTCGACCCCCACCGCTGAATCGGCGCGAGATGCGCTGCTGGCGTTGCGTACCGAGCTCGCCAAGGCCGTCGTCGGTCAGGAGGGGGTGGTCAGCGGCCTGGTGATCGCGCTGCTGTGCCGCGGTCACGTGCTGCTGGAAGGCGTTCCGGGAGTGGCGAAGACGCTGCTGGTGCGCGCGCTGGCGGCCGCGCTGCAACTGGAGTGCAAGCGGGTGCAGTTCACCCCCGACCTGATGCCCGGTGATGTGACCGGTTCGCTGGTATACGACGCGCGCACCGCCGCTTTCGAGTTCCGGCCCGGCCCGGTGTTCACCAACCTGCTGCTGGCCGACGAGATCAACCGAACCCCGCCGAAAACCCAGGCCGCGCTGCTCGAGGCGATGGAGGAGCGCCAGGTCAGCGTGGAAGGCATCGCGCGGCCGCTGCCCGACCCGTTCATCGTCGCCGCGACCCAGAACCCCGTCGAATACGAGGGCACTTACCAGCTGCCCGAAGCGCAGCTGGATCGATTCCTGCTCAAGCTGAATGTCACTCTGCCGCCGCGGGATTCGGAGATCGCCATCCTCGCCCGGCACGCGCACGGCTTCGATCCCCGCGACCTGTCGGCGATCAAACCGGTGGCCGGGGCCGCCGAACTGGCGGCCGGGCGCGACGCCGTGCGCAACGTGCTGGTCGCCGACGAGATCCTGGGATACATCGTCGACACCGTCGGGGCCACCCGCTCCTCGCCCGCGTTGCAGCTGGGCGTCTCGCCGCGCGGGGCCACCGCGCTGCTGGCCACGGCGCGTTCCTGGGCCTGGCTGTCCGGCCGCAACTACGTCACCCCCGACGACGTGAAGGCCATGGCCCGCCCGACGCTGCGGCACCGGGTGATGCTGCGTCCCGAGGCCGAGCTCGAGGGGGCCACACCCGACGGTGTGCTCGACGGGATCTTGGCCTCGGTTCCGGTGCCCCGCTAGTGGTCCTGACCGGACGCACCGGGCTGGTCTCGCTGATGTGCGTCCTGCCCATTGCGGTGTCACCTTGGCCGGCAAGAACTTTCGCCGTGCTGGCGGTCACGCTGGCGGTCGTGGTGGCCGTGGACATCGGGTTGGCGGCCAGCACCCGCAGGTTGCGTTACATCCGCTCCCCGGATCGCTCGGCCCGACTCGCGCAGCAGGTGGAGGTCGGGCTGCTGATCCACAACGACGGTCGGCGGCGGTTTCGCGGCCAGGTTCGCGACGCCTGGCCGCCCAGCGCCGGCGCGCGACCGCGCATCCATCCCGTGAACATCCCCGCGGGGCAGCATCAGCACATCCAGTCCCAGCTGCGGCCGGTCCGCCGGGGCGAGCAGCGCGCCGCAGTGGTCACCGCCCGGTCCATCGGACTGCTGGGCCTGGCGGGACGGCAAGGGTCGCAAGCGGTGCCGGGCCTGCTGCGAGTGCTGCCGCCGTTCCTGTCCCGCAAGCACCTGCCGGCGCGGCTGGCCAAACTCCGCGAGATCGACGGGCTGCTGCCCACGCTGATCCGCGGCCAGGGAACCGAATTCGACTCGCTGCGCGAGTATGTCGTCGGTGACGACGTGCGGTCGATCGACTGGCGCGCCACCGCGCGTCGCGCCGACGTCGTCGTCCGCACCTGGCGCCCCGAACGCGACCGGCGGGTGGTGATCGTGCTCGACACCGGGCGCACCTCGGCGGGCCGGGTGGGTGTCGATCCGACGGCCGCCGATCCCGCGGGGTGGCCCCGGCTGGACTGGTCGATGGATGCCGCGCTGCTGCTGGCGGCGCTCGCGTCGCGGGCCGGCGATCACGTCGACTTTCTCGCGCACGACCGGGTCAGCCGGGCCGGCGTCTTCGGCGCGTCGCGCACCGAACTGCTCGCCCAACTTGTCGAGGCGATGGCGCCCCTGCAACCCGCGCTGCTCGAACCGGATTGGACCGCAATGGTTTCCGCCATTGCGCGGCGGGCTCGCCGGCGGTCGCTGGTGGTGCTGCTGACCGACCTCAACGCGACCGCGCTCGAAGAGGGCTTGCTGCCGGTGCTGCCCCAGTTGTCGGCCAAACACCACCTCATGGTGGCCGCGGTCGCCGACCCGCGAGTGGACCAACTGGCGGCCGGGCGTTCTGACCCGGCCGCCGTCTACGACGCGGCGGCCGCCGAACGATCACGCAACGACCGCCGCGCGATCGCGACCCGCCTGCGCCGCAGCGGGGTGGAGGTCGTCGATGCCCCGCCCACCGAACTGGCCCCCGCCCTGGCCGATCACTACCTGGCGATGAAGGCCACCGGTCGGCTGTAGCCCGGCGACGATGCACGCTGCGCAGCGGCGTGAGAAGAAGCCGGGCAATCGGATAGAGCCCGGCGACGACCGCTCAGCTCGTGGGAATCACGTCGGGCGCGTCCTCGATGTCGCCGGTCTCCCCGGCCTTCGCCGCGCGGCGACCGAAATGCACGATGTAGGTCAGGAACGCCGCCTCGGCGACGATCCCGATGCCGACCCGAACGAAGGTCGGCAGCGGCGAAGGTGTTACCAGCGCCTCGATCAACCCCGAGACCAGCAGCACACCCACCAGACCGATCGCGACCGACACGACGGCGCGACCCTGTTCGGCGAGCACTTGTCCGCGTGGCCGGTCGCCGGGCGAGATCACCGACCACCCCAGCCGCATCCCCGCCGCCCCCGCCAGGAACACCGCCGTCAGCTCCAGCAGTCCGTGCGGAATCAGCAGCCCGAGCAGCACACCGCCCTTGCCGGCCTGGAACATCAGCCCGGAGATCAGTCCCAGGTTGGCCGCGTTCTGGAACAGCACGACCGGGATCGGCAGTCCCAGCAGAACGGACAACGCAATGCACTGCGCCGCCACCCAGGAATTGTTCACCCAGATCTGCAGCGCGAACGCCGCGGCGGGATGTTCGCTGTAGTAGGAGGCGACGTCGTGGTTCACCAATTGTTCGATGTCGCTTGGTGTTCCGGCGGCCGACTGCACCTCGGGATTGCCGGCCACCCAGAACGCCATCACGACCACCACGGCGAAGAACGCCACCGCGGTGCCCAGCCACCACCGCCACGACCGGTATGCGACCACCGGGAAAGACACCGTCCAGAACCGGGCGAACGTACCGCTCAACGGCGCGTGGGCGCCGGTCACCACGGAACGGGCGCGCGCGACGAGGCTCGAGAGCCGACCGATCAACAGCGAGTCCGACGAGGCCGAGCGCAGCATCGACAGGTGGGTGGAAACCCGTTGGTAGAGCTCGACGAGCTCGTCGACCTCGGCGCCGGTCAGCGAGCGACGCCTCGCGACCAGCCGGTCGAGGCGGTCCCACGTACCGCGATGGTGCAGCACGAATGCGTCGACGTCCACGCTGCGCAGCCTAATCGCCCTGTACCGTTCGGTGTTATGTCGGAGGTGGTGACCGGCGACGCCGTCGTGCTCGACGTGCAGATCGCCCAGTTGCCGGTGCGGGCCGTGGGCGCACTGATCGATATCGCCGTTATCGTCGCGTGCTATCTCCTCGGGCTGATGTTGTGGGCCGCCACACTGACCCAGTTCGACACCGCGCTGAGCACCGCCATCCTGCTCATCTTCACCGTGGTGGTGATCGTCGGCTATCCGGTGGTGCTGGAAACGGCAACGCGTGGACGCTCAGTGGGCAAGATCGCGATGGGTCTGCGCGTGGTGTCCGACGACGGCGGGCCAGAACGCTTCCGGCAGGCCCTGTTTCGGGCGCTGGCGGCGGTGGTGGAGATCTGGATGCTGTTCGGGAGTCCCGCCGTCATCTGCAGCATCCTGTCGCCGAAGGCCAAGCGGGTCGGCGACATCTTCGCCGGCACCGTCGTCGTGAACGAACGCGGCCCCCGCCTCGGCCCCCCGCCCGTGATGCCGCCTTCGCTGGCCTGGTGGGCCTCGTCCCTGCAACTTTCCGGCCTGTCCCCCGGTCAGGCCGAGGTCGCTCGCCAATTCCTCTCGCGGGCAACACAACTCGATCGCCAGTTACGACTGCAGATGGGCTATCGCATCGCCGGTGACGTGGTGTCCCGCATCGCCCCGCCGCCCCCGCCGGGCGCGCCGCCGGAACTGGTGCTCGCCGCCGTGCTCGCCGAGCGGCACCGCCGCGAACTGGCGCGTCTTCGCCCCGCCATGCCGCCGGCAGGCGCCGCGCCGTGGCCGGCCTGGCCGCCCGCGCCACCACAGCAGGCGGTCCCGTGGCCGAACCCGGGTGCACCCCAGCAGGGGCCGCCGCATACCGCGCCGGGCGGTTTCGCGCCGCCCGGTTAACCGGAGACGCTCGCCGCCATCAGGGCGACGTCGGCGATCAACAGCGCCCATCCGCACAGCGGAACGGCGATGCCGCCGCGGCGCTTCGCGGTGAAAAGGGAGATGACGATCACGACCACCGCAACCGCGGGCGCGCCGTAGAACGCGACCCCGAAATTGATCCCGCCGTGGCCAAGGTTGGGGCAACTGCGGTCGCTGCAGCCGTCGGTACTCATCACCGCGCCGAGCGCGAAGAGCATGACGATGGCGGCGGCGGGCACCGTGGCCAGCGCCAAGCCCCAGTTGACCCACGGCCACACGTTGCGCCCACCGCCGCTGCCGCCCTGCGCGGGGCCGGCCACGGTCGAGGTCCCGCTGCCCACCGAAAGGTTGGAGTTCTCAGCGTTCATCCCAGAGTTCCTACCCGCCGCCCGGCGAGTGCAAACGGGCCGGCCCGTCCGAACGGCCGTACCCGCCAGACCCAACACCGCAGGTCATGCGTCTTACCAGCGGCGTTAGAGCACGACAGCCGCCACACCGTTGCATTCCGATAGTTTCCGATATATCGTGATACTTCGAAGTGTACGGTGCGCTTCCCCTTCAGACGTAAGGAACAGACATGAACAACCCCTTCACCCCCACGGGCGGCCCGTTCGCAGGCAGCCCCGGTTTCGGCTTCGGTCCCGACACGCATCGGCGTGCCCTGCACGGCGCCCGGCGGCGCGCTCGCCAGGAGTTCTTCGAACATCTCCGCGAGCACGGCCCCGACCACGACGGCCCGGGCTTCGGTCCCGGATTCGGCCCGGGGTTCGGTCCCGGATTCGGTCCCGGTTTCGGTCCCGGTTTCGGCTTCGGGCCGGGGGGCCGACGCGGCGGATGGCGCCGTGGCGGCGCGGGCCGCGGCAAGCGCGGCGACGTCCGCGCGGCCATCTTGGCGCTGCTGGCCGAGCGCCCAATGCACGGCTACGAGATGATTCAGCAGATCGCCGAACGCAGCAACGGGCTCTGGAAGCCCAGCCCCGGTTCGGTCTATCCGACGCTGCAGCTGTTGACCGACGAGGGCCTGATCACCGCCAGCGAAAGCGAGGGCAGCAAGAAGCTCTTCGAGCTGACCGACGAGGGCCGCGCGGCGGCCGAAAAGGTCGAGACGCCGCCGTGGGACGAGATCGCCGAAGGCGTCGACCCGGGTCACATGAACCTGCGGGCGGCCATCGGCC
This sequence comes from Mycobacterium sp. 852002-30065_SCH5024008, assembly GCF_001665645.1. NCBI lineage: Bacteria > Bacillati > Actinomycetota > Actinomycetes > Mycobacteriales > Mycobacteriaceae > Mycobacterium > Mycobacterium sp. 852002-30065_SCH5024008. The sequence goes on from NZ_LZSZ01000138.1 coordinate 8,381, forward strand.
AGCTGTTCGGCGCGGTCGCGCAGTCCGCGCACACCGCCACGGCCGAGCAGCAGCAGCGCATCGTCGAAATCCTCAACAACGCGCGGCGCGAGGTCTACGGCATCCTCGGCGAAGACTGAGCCCCGACAGACACAGCGGCCCCTGGATCAGGTCACGTCGACCCAGTCCAGGGTCCGCTGCACCGCCTTGCGCCAACCCGCGTAGCCGGCGGCGCGCTGCTCGTCGGTCCAGGCCGGCGTCCAGCGCTTGTCCTCGTGCCAGTTGGCCCGCAGGTCGGACGGATCGGCCCAGAACCCCACCGCCAAACCCGCCGCGTAGGCCGCGCCCAGTGCGGTCGTCTCGGCGACCACGGGACGCACCACGTCGACGCCGAGCACATCGGCCTGAATCTGCATGCACAGGTCGTTGCCGGTGACGCCGCCGTCGACCTTCAACACCTCGAGGCGCACACCGGAATCCGCCGCCATCGCGTCCACCACGTCGCGGCTCTGATAGCAGATCGCCTCCAGCGTCGCGCGGGCCAGGTGCGCGTTGGTGTTGAACCGCGACAGCCCGACGATCGCACCGCGGGCGTCGGATCGCCAATAGGGCGCGAACAGCCCGGAAAACGCCGGGACGAAATACACTCCGCCGTTGTCGGCGACCTGGCGCGCCAGCGACTCGCTTTGCGCCGCGCCGCTGATGATGCCCAACTGGTCGCGCAGCCACTGCACCGCAGCGCCGGTGACCGCGATCGAACCCTCAAGGGCATAAACGGGTTTCGCGTCGCCGAACTGGTAGCAGACGGTGGTCAGCAGGCCGTTTTTCGACCGCACGATCGTCTCGCCGGTGTTGAGCAGCAGGAAGTTCCCGGTGCCGTAGGTGTTCTTCGCCTCGCCCACCGACAGGCACACCTGGCCCACCATCGCCGCGTGCTGGTCACCGAGAACGCCCGTGACCGGCACCTCGCCGCCGACCGGCCCGGCCTGCGCGGAGACGCCGTACGGTTGCGGCGACGACGACGGCGCGATCGCCGGAAGCATCGCACGCGGGATGGCGAAGAACGACAACAGCTCGTCGTCCCAGTCGAGCGTTTCCAGGTCCATCAGCATGGTCCGGCTGGCATTGGTCACGTCGGTGACGTGCACGCCGCCGCGCGGGCCTCCGGTCAGGTTCCACAACACCCAGGTGTCCGGGGTGCCGAACAGGGCGTCGCCGCTCTCGGCGGCCTCGCGCACCCCGTCGACGTTATCCAGGATCCACTGCAGCTTGCCGCCGGAGAAATACGTCGCCGGCGGCAGGCCGGCCTTGCGGCGAATCACGTCGCCGCGGCCGTCTCGTTCCAGCGCCGACGCGATCCGGTCGGTGCGGGTGTCCTGCCAGACGATCGCGTTGTAGTACGGCCGCCCGGTGCGCCGATTCCATACCAGCGTGGTTTCGCGTTGGTTCGTTATACCAAGCGCGGCAATGTGATTGGCGGACAAGTTGGCACGGTTCAGCACCGACAACAGCACCGACGAAGTACGCTCCCAGATTTCGACGGGGTCGTGCTCGACCCAGCCGGCGCGGGGCAGGATTTGTTCGTGCTCGAGTTGATGGCGGGCCACTTCGGCCCCGTCATGATCGAAGATCATGCAGCGAGTGCTGGTGGTTCCCTGATCGATGGCGGCGACGAACTCAGCGGACACGTCAGGAGTCCATCATGTCCGGGTGAACACGACAAGCGGCCGCGTAGCTTGCGTTACCGCCGGTAACCCTGTTCCATCGGCGGTGTGGGCGAAGAGGTCAAGCGCACCACGTACACCAGCGCACATCGGCGGGAATACGGGCGCAAGCTCCAGGTATGCCTGGACGTGTTCGAGGCGATGCTGGAACAGTCGCGCTTTGACTCGGCCAAGCCGCTGACCGGCATGGAGATCGAGTGCAACCTCGTCGACGCCGACTACCAGCCCGCGATGTCGAATCGCGACGTGCTGGACGCCATCGGGGATCCGGCGTTCCAGCCGGAATTGGGCGCCTACAACATCGAATTCAACGTGCCGCCCCACGCCCTGCCCGGACACACCGCGCTCGACCTGGAAGGCGAGGTGCGGGCCAGTCTGAACGACGCCGAGATCAAGGCCGGCGTGGGCGGCGCGCACATCGTGATGATCGGGATCCTGCCCACGCTGATGCCCGAGCATCTGACCACCGGCTGGATGAGCGACTCGAGGCGGTACGCGGCGCTCAATGACTCGATCTTCACCGCCCGCGGCGAGGACATCCCGATCAACATCTCCGGCCCCGAGCCGCTGAGCTGGCAGGCCGTGTCGATTGCGCCCGAATCCGCTTGCACCAGCATCCAATTGCACCTGCAGGTGGCCCCGGAAACGTTCGCCGCCAACTGGAACGCGGCCCAGGTGGTGGCTGGCCCGCAGCTGGCGCTGGGCGCCAACTCGCCGTACTTCTTCGGCCACCAGTTGTGGGCCGAGACCCGCATCGAGCTGTTCACCCAGTCCACCGACACCCGGCCCGAGGAGCTCAAGTCCCAGGGCGTGCGGCCGCGGGTGTGGTTCGGCGAAGGGTGGATCAGCTCGGTGCTCGACTTGTATCAAGAGAACATCCGCTACTTCCCGTCCCTGCTGCCCGAGGTGTCCGACGAGGATCCCGCCGCCGAGCTGGCCGCCGGGCGCGCACCGCAACTGTCCGAATTGCGGCTGCACAGCGGCACGGTGTACCGGTGGAACCGCCCGGTCTATGACGTGGTCGACGGGCGCCCGCACCTGCGGCTGGAGAACCGGGTGCTGCCGGCCGGGCCGACCGTCGTGGACATGCTGGCCAATTCGGCCTTCTTCTACGGCGTGTTGCGCACCCTCTCCGAGGACGACCATCCCCTGTGGTCTCGCATGGACTTCGCTGCGGCACAAGGGAATTTCCTCGCGGCGGCGCGACACGGCATCGACGCCCGGCTGCATTGGCCGGGTGTGGGTGACGTGGCGGCGACCGCGTTGGTGCTGGATAAGCTGCTGCCGATCGCCGACGAGGGACTGCGCAGGTGGGGGATGGACGCCGAGGTGCGGGACCGCTTCCTCGGCGTCATCGAGGGCCGCGCGAGGTCGGGCCGCAACGGCGCCAGCTGGCAGGTAAACACCGTCCGCGCTCTGGAAGATGGCGGAATGACCAGGCCGGCTGCGCTGGCCGAGATGCTGCGCCGGTACTGCGAGCACATGCACGCCAACGAGCCGGTGCATACCTGGGAGTCCTGACCGCGGGTACGTTGAAAACCATGACGGGCGATCACGTTATGGACTGGGACAGCGCATACCGCGAACGGGCGCACTTCGCGGGTCCGCCGCCGTGGAACATCGGCGAGCCACAACCCGAGCTGGCCGCACTGGTGGCGGCCGGGAAATTCCGCAGCGACGTGCTCGACGCCGGCTGCGGGGTCGCCGAACTGTCGTTGGCGCTGGCGGCCCAGGGCTACACGGTTGTCGGTGTCGACCTCACGCCGACGGCCGTCGCGGCGGCCACCGAGGCGGCCCGGGAGCGCGGCTTGACCACGGCCAGCTTCGTGCAGGCCGACATCACGTCGTTCGGTGGTTATGACGGCCGGTTCTCCACCGTCGTCGATTCCACGCTGTTTCACTCGCTGCCGGTCGAGGGCCGCGACGGCTACCTCAGCTCCATCCACCGCGCGGCGGCGCCGGGCGCCACCCTGTTCGTGCTGGTGTTCGCCAAGGGCGCCTTCCCCGCCGAGATGGAACCGAAGCCCAACGAGGTTAACGAGGACGAACTGCGCGCCGCGGTGAGCAAGTACTGGGAGATCGACGAGATCCGGCCGGCGTTCATCCTGTCGAACGCCGTCGAGGTTCCTAACGCGCCCTTCGAATTTCCGCCGCACGACCGCGATGAGAAGGGCCGGGTGAAGATGCCGGCCTACCTGCTGACGGCGCACAAAGCGGGCTAGGACGTCGCCGCCGTCGCGGCGATCAGCGCCTCGGCGAAGGTCTGCAGATCCTCGGCCGTGGTGTCGACGTGCGGCGAGATGCGCAGCACCGGACCGGCCAGCCGCAGGGGAGCCCGGTGCACGCCGACGAAGGTGGTCAGGATCCGCCGCTCGGCGAGCAGCCACGCCCGCACCGCTTGGGGATCGGCGCCGTCGACCGGGGCCAGGGTGGTGATGGCGCTGGGCTCGTCGACCTCCTCGACCACCGCCCAGCCGGCCACGTCGGCCAGCACCCGGCGGCTGGTGCCGCCCAACGCGGCCAGCCGCGCGCGCACGGCCTGTGGCCCGTACGCCAAGTGCTCCCCCAGCGCCAGCGAAAAGCCAACGCGCGCCGCGACATTGGCTTCGCCGAATTCAAGCTGCTGGGCGACCGTGAACGAGCCCGCGAGCCAGTCCGGCGGCGCCAGTCGCGGACGCAAGCCCTCCATCAGCTCGCGTCGCACCGCGAGCGCGCCGACACCCCGCGGCCCCGCGATCCACTTGCGCGACGACGCATACGTCACGTCGGCGCCGACCGCGCAGTCCACCTGGCCCAGCGCCTGGGCGGCGTCCACCACGAGCGGCAGCCCCAACTCGCGGCAGAGCTGCGCGATCATCGACAGCGGTTGCACCACACCGCTGTGGCTGCCGACCGCGGTGAGGTGGACCAGATCGGGCGGGTCGGCCTCGAGCGCCAGCGCCGCGTCGTCGAGCGCGACCCGGCCATCCTCGAGCGTCGGCAGCAGCTGACGGTCGAAGCCGTGGGCGGCGAAGAGCGCCAAATTGGGGCCGTATTCACCGGGCAGGCACGCCACCATGCGGCGATCGGCAGGCCAGCCGCCGAGCAGCAGATCCAGCGCGTTCAGGGAGCCGGTGGTGAACACCACCTCGGCGTCAGGCATGCCGGCCAGCGCGGCGAACGCCACCCGCCCGGCATCCAGCGCGGGTGCGGCCGCCTCGGCCGCAACGTAGCCGCCGATTTCGGACTCGTTGCGCGCGTGCAGGGCGGCGGCCTCGATCACCGCGAGGCTCTGCCGCGAACACGCCGCGCTGTCCAGGTGCAGTCCGGCCACGGGCGGGCGGCCCGCCCGCCAGCGGCCCGCAAGCGAATCGCCGGCCGTCACTTCACGGCCAACGACAATCCGAAATCACCCGCGGCGTCCGTCCAGAACCGGGTGCGGCGCAGCCCCACGCGGGCCAATTCGGCGCTCACCCCGTCCGGGCGGAACTTGCACGACACCTCGGTGAGCATCTCCTCGTCGGCCGCGAAATCGACGGTCAGGTCGAGCGCGTCGACGCGGACCCGCTGCGGACGGCTGGCGCGCAACCACATTTCGATGCGCTCCTCCTCGGCGTTCCAGCGCGCCACGTGCTGGAAGGCCTCGACGTCGAAATCGGCGTCGAGTTGCCGGTTGATCACCGCCAGCACATTGCGATTGAACGCCGCGGTCACCCCGGCCGAGTCGTCGTAGGCGCGCACCAGCCGGCCGGTGTCCTTGATCAGGTCCGTGCCCAGCAGCAGGCTGTCGCCCGGGCGCATCTGGGCGGACAGGCTCGACAGAAACGCCGTGCGCGGTCCGGGCGTCAAGTTGCCGATCGTCGACCCCAGGAACACGAACAGGCGCCGCCCGCCGGTTGGGATCTCGGTCAGGTGTTCCTCGAAATCGCCGCAGACGGCGTTGATTTCGACGCCAGCGTATTCCTGCTGGATCGCCGCCGCGGCCGTCGACAGTATGCCGGCGTCGACGTCGAACGGGACGAATCTGCGCAGCGATCCGCGTTCACGCAGCGCGTCCAGCAGCAGCCGCGTCTTCTCCGACGTCCCGCTGCCCAACTCCACCAGGGTGTCGGCCTCGCTGGCCGCCGCCACCTCGGCCGACCGCGCGCGCAGGATCTCGGCCTCCGCGCGGGTCGGATAGTACTCGGGCAACCGGGTGATCTGATCGAACAGATGGCTGCCCAGCGAATCGTAGAACCACTTGGGCGGCAACGACTTCGGCGTTCGCTGTAGGCCGTCGAACACATCCCGGCGCAACGCCTGATCCGCAGAGTCGGCGGCCAAGTGGTTGGACAAAGTCAGCGTCATCGATAACCTTCCCAGTGATCCAGCGGGGTCAGCGCGACGCCCGTCGCGGTGACCTCGACGAGGTGGCGGTCCGGCACGTCCTCCCAGCCGGGGTCGTTGTCGTAGGGCTCGCTGGCCAGCACAATGCCGTCCGCGCGGCGCAGGATGGACAACGTGTCGCCCCAGGTGGTGGCGAGCAGGCGAGAGCCGTTGGCCGCCAATATGTTCAGCCGGGCGTCCGGGTCGGCCGCCGCGATCTCGGTGATGGTGTCGCCGAGCGCGTCGAGACCCCGTTCAAAGATGACGGCCGCGAGCAATGCACTGTCGCAGACTGATTCGGCCTGCGAGCTCATGGGCAACACGGCGCGGTCCACCACGCCGTTGTGTGACAACATCCATTGACCGTCGGTGAACGGCGCCGTCGCGCTGACATCGATCGGCATGCCGACCGTCGCCGAGCGCACCGCGGCAACCACGCAGCGGCTGCGCAGCGCCGGTGCGACGGAGTCGAACGACGTGTCGCCCCACAGCGGCGCCTGGCTCCGCCAGCGGCGGGGCACTTGGCCTCCCGAAGAGTCGTCGAAAAACCCGACACCCCAACCGTCGGCGTTGAGCAGGCCGTGCTTCTGCCGGCGCGGGGCGTACGACTGCACCCGCAGGCCGTACAGCGGGTCCAGCACCAGCGAGGAGACTGTGACGTCGGCCCCGAGCCAGCCGAGGTGACGGCACATCAGGTGAAATCCTCGGCGTCCCAAGCCAACCGGACGCCGGAGAAGATCTGGCGCCGGATCGGGTGGTCCCAGTTGCGGAAGCTCGGCCGCAGGATGGCGGACTCCACGGCCCACGAGCCGCCACGCAGCACCCGGTAGTCGCCGTCAAAGAACGGCTGCGAGTAGCGCTCGTAGATCATCGGAACGAATCCCGGCCAGGGCCGCAGCGGCGACGTGGTCCACTCCCACACGTCGCCGAGCATCTGTTCCGCCCCGTAAGCCGAGGCGCCGGCGGGGTAGGCCCCGACGGGTGCCGGACGCAACGACGTTCCGCCCAGGTTGGCGAGGACCTCGGAGGGCGGCTGCGCTCCCCACGGGTAGCGGCGGCGGCTGTCGGTGGCCGGATCCCACGCGCAGGCCTTTTCCCATTCCACCTCGGTGGGCAGCCGCGCGCCGGCCCAGGCCGCGTATGCCTCGGCCTCGAAGTAGCAAACGTGCTGCACCGGTTCGTCGGCGGGGATGTCTTCGACGTGGCCGAACCTGGTGCGCGTTCGTGCGTCGGGGCTCCAGAACTGTGGCGCGGTCAGGCCCACGCGCTGGCGATGCTCCCAACCGCGCTCGGACCACCAGCGCGGCTGGAGGTAGCCGCCGTCTTCCATGAAGTGCCGCCACTCGCCGTTGGAGACCGGCACCCGGCCGATCCGGAACGCGGGCACCTCGACGACGTGGGCGGGACGCTCGTTGTCCAACGAATACGGTTCGCTCGCGGCGTCCACGCCCAGCACGAACGGGCCGGCGGGCACCAGCACGGAGGTGCCGGCCAACCCGGGCCGGCCGGCCGGCAGCGCCGCCTGGTCCCGCAGCAGCGGAGCACCGGTGCGCAGGTTCAGCGCCTGCAGCATGGTTTCGTCGTGCTGGTTTTCGTGGCTGATCACCATCGCGAACGCGAAGTCGTCACTCTCCTCCGGCAGGGCGTCGAGGGCATCGAGGGCTGCGGATCGCACCGTGCGGCAATACGCCCGCGCGCGGCCCGGCGACAGCAGCGGCAGCTCGACCCGGCTCGCGCGGGAGTGGACGAAGGCGTCGTAGAGGCCCTCGACCGCCGGCGGCAGCATGCCGGGCCGGCCGGGGTCACCGCCACGCAGCAGCCAGAACTCCTCTTGCTGACCGATGTGCGCCAGGTCCCACACCAGTGGGCTCATCAGGGGGTCGTACTGCCGGTACAGCTCGGCGTCGTCGAACTCGACCAGCCGCAATGTCCGCGTCCGCGCCCGCGCCAAATCCTCGGCAAGACTTGCCCGGAAAATCACAGCCCCCCTTGCGGGCATCGCGCCGCCCCGGCGACCGTGGCCGCGATGCCCTGTTGAATCACCTGGTCGGAGAAGTCGTCGCCGGGACATCTGCCCCGCTCGACAGCGTCGACCAGCCGCTGCATCGAATCACCGAGTTCGGGCGGCGCCAGCTGAGCGGCGACGGCCACGCACTTGTTGGCCGCGGCGTACAGCCGCCGGTCACGCAGTCCCGCCTGGGCCGCCGTGTCCCAGGCGGTGGCCACCGGCTCGATCGCCTCGGCCGCGGTGTCCGCCGCGACCGGGTCGTCGAGCAGGGCGACCAGAGTGAACACCAGGGCCGGCCAGAAGTCGTCCGGCGCGCTGTCGAGATAGCGGATTTCCAGCCACTGCCTCGGGCGCACCGGCGGGAACAGCGTGGTCAGGTGGTATTCCAGGTCGGCGAGGGTGGGGCGGCGACCGCCGAGCAGCACCCGGCCGTCCACCCAGTCGGCGAATGGCACCCAATGCGTGACCGCCGTGGCGTCCGGGGCGTGCACCAGCATCACCGGCGCCTTGAGCGCGTAGCGCGCCCAGTCGGTGCCCGGGTCGTCGCCGCTGGCGCCCAGGATGGGTCCGCACCGCGCCGAGTCCATCTGCCCCCACACCCACTGCCGAGTGGAGGCCCACCCGGTGAACTCGCCGCGCAGCATCGGGGAGTTGGCGGCCATCGCGATCATGGTGGGTCCGAGTGCGTGCGCCAGCCGCACCCGATCCGCCCACCCGGCCCGCGGCCCCGCGTCCAGGTTGACCTGAATGGACGCGGTGGACGTCATCATCGCCGCGCCTGCCTCACCCGAGCGGCTGGACGCGAAAAACTGCTCCATGGCGCGGTAACGCGCGCCCGGGTTGATGCGCTTGGGCGGCCGCAGCGGATCCGCCCCGAGGAACACCAGGCCCAGCCCGGCATCGACGAACGCCGACCGCAACACGGCCTGGTCCTGCCGCATCGCGTCGATGGCGGCCGCCACCCCGTCGGCCGGCGGGCCGGACAACTCCACCGCACCACCGGGCTCCACCGTGACCCGGCTGCCGCCCGGCAGCTCAGGCAAGGGCCCCAGAACGTCGGCGATCTCCTGCCAACCGGGCCTGCGATGCGGGTCGGCCGGGTCGTGGCAGTGGGCTTCCAGTTCCAGACCCACGCGCCCCAGCGGGGCGTCCACCAAGCAACCGTCTGCGATGTAGCGCGCAGCGGATTTGGAATCGGCCATCTCGGGACTGGCCAGCTCGGAGCCTGCGGTAGTGATAGCGGCAAACGTCATATCACTATCCCTTCGGGCCTGAGCAAGCTCGAACACGCTCCTGCGGACCGCGTCCCGACACAGCCGACGGAACGGTAACCGCCACTACTTCATCTAACAGATGGCCCCGACATATTCCCGTTCGCGCCCGATTTCAAGCATGCCCGACCCGGTTCCCGAACCCGGCTACTGACCCAGCGCGTTCTGCATCGCCCCGGCCAGCACGTTGACCGCGGGCCCGGCGTTGCCAGATTGGCAGACCTTGGCCTGCAACAACACATTTTCACGCAGCCTGGTTTGATTGAAGCACCGCCGATCGGTGCCGGCCTCTTGCTTGGTCCAGTTCGCGTCGGCGGCGTCGGGCGGCCCGCCATCGAACGACCACACCTGTGTGACGCCGTTGTCCAGGTGCATCGGGGTGGTCTGGCCCGAGCAGCCCACCGTCCGATCCACCACCCGATGGAAGGCGCGGCCGGCGGCGTCGTTGCTGGCAAACACACCGACGGCCTGCTTCACGAAGTGGGTTTGGTCGGTGGCCGATGTCTGGGTGACGGCACCGTTGAACGACGCCAAGTCGGGGTCGTCGAATACCTCGGGCAAGCCGATATCGGCCCAGTTGTTGCACACCGGAACGTCCACCCAATCGCCCTGCACCGGTCGCGTGAACACCGACTCCCAGCCCATGGGCCCGCCGACGATGTTGCCGACCGACCCCTTGCCAAGGACCGCGTAATTCACCACCCCCGGCTCCGACGGGTGCGCGGCCGCAACCGGAAGTGCGACCGCGCCGCCGACGGCCAGGCCGACGGTGATGACGGCCGCGCGAACCCGCATGGTCATGAAGCGATCATGCCAGGCACGTCGGCGCGAGGTCAGCCCCCGTTTGCCCGGACGCCCTCTTCGACCTTTTTGCCGAGGTCGGGGTCGACGTTGCGCCAGTACTCGAACACCCGCGACAGCACCGGCTCCTTCACACCCTTGGAGACATGCCCAATGATGTTGTGCGCCAGCCGGTCCCGGGCCTCGTCGTCGAGGACGTCGCGGACCAAGGTGCCGGCTTGTCCCCAGTCGTCGTCCTCGGCGTGCAGCGTGTAGGCGGCGCGGACCATGTCGCCGTCGGCGTGCCAGCTCACCTCGGCGGCGCGGGCCGGGTCGGCGTGCGGGCCGCCATAGGAGTTGGGCGCATACACGGGGTCGGAGACATTCTTCATCCGCATCGCGCCATCCTTCGAATAGCTGTTCACCTCGACCTTCGGCGTGTTGACGGGGATCTGCCGATAGTTGGTCCCCAGCCTGGCGCGGTGCGCGTCGGAGTAGGAGAACCCGCGGGCCTGCAGCATCTTGTCGGGGCTCAGCCCCGTGCCGGGCACGGTGTTGTTCGGCTCGAAGGCCGCCTGCTCGATCTCGGTGTGGTAGTCGGTGACATTGCGGCTCAGCGTCATCTTGCCGACGTCGATCAGCGGGTAGTCGCCGTGCGGCCACACCTTGGTCAGGTCGAACGGGTTGAACCGGTAGTTGCGGGCCTCCTCGTACGGCATGATCTGCATCTTCAGCGTCCAGCTGGGGTGATCCCCGCCCTCGATCGCCTCGTAGAGGTCGCGCTGGTGGTAGTCGCCGTCCTCGCCGGCCAGCCGGTCGGCGTCCTCCTGGGTCAGGAAGTCGACGCCCTGGTCGGTGATGAAGTGGTATTTCACCCAGAAGATTTCGCCGGCGGCGTTGATCCAGCTGTAGGTGTGGCTGCTGTATCCGTTCATGTGCCGCCACGTCTTGGGGATGCCGCGGTCACCCATCAGCCAGGTCACCTGATGCGCGGACTCCGGCGAGAGGGTCCAGAAGTCCCACTGCATGTTGTGGTCACGCAGGTTCGTTGCCTGCATACGCTTTTGGGACCGAATGAAGTGCTGGAACTTCAGCGGATCGCGCATGAAGAAGACCGGCGTGTTGTTGCCGACCAGGTCGAAATTGCCTTCGCTGGTGTAGAACTTCAGCGCGAAGCCACGCGGGTCGCGCCAGGTGTCTGGGCTGCCGCGCTCGCCGGCGACCGTGGAGAACCTGGCGAGCATGTCTGTCTTGGTGCCGGGCTGGAACACCGCGGCCCGCGTGAATTTGCTGACGTCGTTGGTGACCTCGAAGGTGCCGAAGGCGCCGCCGCCCTTCGCGTGCGGCTGACGCTCCGGAATGCGCTCCCGGTTGAACTGGGCCATCTGCTCGATCAGGTAATGGTCCTGCAGCAGAATCGGACCGTCGGGACCGATCGTCAACGACTGGTCGTCGCTGGGCGCAGCGATGCCGGCGTCATTGGTGGTGAAACGCTCCGTCATGTCGCTATCTCCTCGTTTGCTGGGCTGACTCCACGCCATGGCGACGAAAATTCCTGCGCGCCAATAACTATGCTCCTTTTCTGGACCACGTCAAGAAAAACCTCGGCTTTGCGTCACCCGCTACGGACGCGGCGCCGGCGGGCTGGGTGTCGCGCTCGCGGGCGGCGGGCCGCCAGGACCGCTCAGACCCGGTCCGCCGGCCGGCCCGCCGGGTGCGCCCGGACCGCCGGGGGGCATGGGCACGATCAACCCCGGTCCGCCAACACCCCACGGGCCGCCGGCGGGTCCGGGCGGACCGGACCCCCACGGTCCGGGGCCGTATCCCGGTCCCCACGGGCCGTTGCCCGGCCCGGGGCCACCGCCACCCGGGCCTCCGCCAGGTTTGAACATCTGGCCGTGGTGGTGGTGGCAGTGGTGGTAATGCCCGAAGACGAAGGCACCGGCGAAGAACACGGTGGAGATGATGAAGACGATCCCGGCGACGATGATCACCCACGCCGCGGCCGTGTAGAGCCGCGGGGGCTTCACTCGCTCCGGGGCGGGCAGTGGCGGTGGGCTGTCTCTTATACACATCT
>NZ_LZSZ01000139.1:0-770 GCF_001665645.1 Mycobacterium sp. 852002-30065_SCH5024008
AGATGGCCCGCACCGACAAGTCGGTATTCAGGCTGGTGTTGACCGCCGCGATCAGGCGCATCGCCGACAACGAATCCCCACCCAACTCGAAGAACGAGTCGTCGACCCCGACGCGTTCGAGTCCGAGGATTTGGGCGTAGATGTCGGCCAGGATTTCCTCGGTGGGAGTGGCTGGGGCGCGGTAGCGTTCGCTGTCGGTGTAGTCCGGTGCCGGTAGCGAGCGGGTGTCGAGTTTGCCGTTGACCGTCAGTGGTAGGGCGTCGAGCACCATGATCGCTGCCGGCACCATGTAGGCCGGTAGCCGCTGCGCCAGCTGGGCGCGGATGGCCACCGGATCGACCGTCCCAGAAGCAGACTCGGTGACGTAACCCACCAGGTGCTTGTCGCCGGAGCGGTCCTCGCGGGCGATCACCACCGCCTGCCCGACCCCGTCTAGACCGGTCAGGGCTGTCTGAATTTCGCCGAGCTCGATGCGGTACCCGCGGATCTTGACCTGCTCATCGGCACGTCCCGCATACCGAATCTGGCCGTCGTCGCCCCAGCACACCAAATCCCCGGTCCGATACATCCGCGCCCCGGCGCCCCCGAAGGGGCAGGCGACAAACCGCGACCCGGTCAACCCGGACCGGCGCCAATACCCGACCCCCACGCCGCGACCCGCCACATAGAGTTCGCCGACCACCCCGGCCGGTACCGGGCGCAACCACTGATCCAGCACCAACAGTGCTGCCCCCGCCACCGGCGACCCCACCTGTCTCTTATACACATCT